>JBNAVS010000097.1:0-1341 GCA_049700235.1 Microgenomates group bacterium | reverse complement strand
ATTACAAAAAATTTCTTTCCCAAGCAAAAACTGAGCGGTTGGTGGTGAAATTTATTGCTGAGGAAGCCAAACGGCGGGGATTTAGGGAAATTGGCTTTCGCCCCAAAAAGTTGGATAAGCGAATTTTCTTGATAAATAGGGATAAATCAATCATCTTAGCAGTCAAAGGACAGAAGTGCTTAAAGGAAGGAGTGCGAATTTTAGCCGCCCATATTGATTCGCCGAGGATTGACCTAAAAGCCACGCCTCTGTATGAAGAAGAAAAAATTGCTTTTTTCAAAACTCATTATTATGGGGGAATCAAGCCTTATCAGTGGCCGGCTTTGCCGCTGGCGATTTATGGGGTGGTAATTAAAGAAAATGGTCAGAAAATCGAAATTGCTGTTGGCGATAAGCCAGGAGAGCCGGTTTTTATTTTGACAGATTTGCTTCCCCATTTGGCAGAAAAGCAACTGGAGAAAAAATTAGCCGAGGCAATTGAGGGAGAGAATTTAAATTTGCTGGTTGGCGCCTGGGAGGAGAAAGGCAAGGATAAGAGTGGCGAGGATAAGAGTCGGGATTTGGTAAAGCAAAAAATCTTAAAAATTCTTAATCAGCGATATGGTTTGATAGAGGAAGATATATTTTCCGCGGATTTGGAGATAGTCCCTGCGGGCGAAGCTCGGGATGGAGGTTGGGATGAAAGTTTGGTTGTTGGTTATGGCCAGGATGATCGGGTTTGTACTTATGCTTGCTGGCAGGCATTTTTGGAGGTTTCCAAGCCACCTTATACCACGGTTTTGATGCTTTTGGACCGGGAGGAGATTGGCAGTGAGGGAGTAACCGGGGCAACTTCATCGTTTATTAAAGATTTTTTAGCCTCTTTGCTGGCGGCAGAGGAGCCGAAGGCTTCGGAAAACGATTTGCGGGATATGCTGGCGGTTTCCAAGGCAATTTCCGCTGATGTGACGGCAGCCTTAGACCCAAACTTTAAAGATGTTTCCGACCCGATTACTGCTCCCCGGTTGGGAGCAGGGTTGGCGGTGGAAAAGCACACCGGGGGAAAAGGAAAAACTTTTGTTTCCGAGGCTTCGGCCGAGTATACTGCCTGGATAAGGAGAATTTTGAATAAAGCGGGGGTGATTTGGCAGCCGGCCGCGGGTATCGGCAAGGTTGATTTGCGAGGTGGGGGAACGGTGGCGATGTTTTTTGCCAGGCACAATATTGAGGTAATTGATGCCGGCGTCCCTCTTTTAAATATGCACGCTCCTTTTGAAGTCGCCCACAAAGGAGATATTTACTCCGCTTTTGAGGGATATAAGGCGTTTTTAAAGGCAGAATAATTCATTGACATTTTTGGAC
>JBNAVS010000096.1:0-1389 GCA_049700235.1 Microgenomates group bacterium | reverse complement strand
TTCGTTCCTCAGCGTCAGTTACCTCCCAGATGCTTGCCTTCGCCCTCGGTGTTCTTCCTGATATCAACGGATTTCACCCCTCCACCAGGAATTCCCGCATCCCCTAAGGAACTCAAGTTAGGCAGTTTAGCCAGCGCTTCTTCGGTTGAGCCGAAGGCTTTCACCAGCTACTTACCTAACAGCCTACGAAACGCTTTACGCCCAGTAAATCCGGATAACGCTCGGGCCCTACGTATTACCGCGGCTGCTGGCCCGGCCCGTATAAAATCGTGCCGTCTTGGACTATCTCTTATCCCGACGTTAAGTCGGGACCCCTACGTATAGTCTCTGAGGATCCCCCGCCGTTTTAGGCAGAGTTTCCTGCTGATCCTCCAGCAACCCCTATGCCAGCCGCAGCTTTTTTGGGTTTGGATAACATTTTTACCTCTCGGTAGTCATCCTTTAACCGGAGTTCCCAGCATACAGTAGGGTTTAGACTACGCGCCAACCCGTTTTTACGGGCCACGTAGTTTGCAGGCCCTTATTCGTCCCGGCGTTGTGCCAGAACAAAAGGAGTTTACAACCCGAAGGCCTTCATCCTCCACGCGGCGTCGCGGGATCAGGCTTTCGCCCATTGTCCACGATTCCCGGTTGCTGCCACCCGTAGGTGTATAGCCCGTGTCTCAGTGCTATTGTGGGGGTCCAGCCTCTCAGCGCCCCTACCCGTCATCGCCTTGGTAGGCCATTACCCTACCAACAAGCTGATAGGACGCAGGCTCATCCTTCGGCGGCCAGTTACGGCCTTTCCCCCGACGTAACGTCGGGGCTTATCCAGGATTACCCCCGCTTTCGCGGGGCTATCCTCGACCAAAGGGTAGATTCCTACGCGTTACTCACCCGTCTGCCGCTGTCCGACGTAACGTCGGACCGCTCGACTTGCATACCTAAGGCACGCCGCCAGCGTTCATCCTGAGCCAGGATCAAACTCTCAAGAAAAGTAAATAAACTTCTTTCCTCGCCCATTTAACGGGCTAAAGAAGTTTTTAATTGTCAAGGTGCTTTTACAAAGCAGAAAAAATCCATCCAGCGTTGGGACTAAAATCTTTCCCAATTCCGCTGGCCGAAGACTAATTGGATAATAGCAAAGATTTTCTTCCTTGTCAATCCCTCCTGCTTCTACCTCCTCCGCTGACCAGGGAAAAATCGCCCCGTCATTAGTCATTAGCCATTAGCCATTAGAAATTAGAAATTAGAAATTTACATTGTTATTATCCCCCCTCCCAAAACCTCAAAACTCGTAACCCGTAACCCGTAATCCGTAACCGGCCTATAAAACACCGCTGCCTGGCCAGGGGCAATTCCCCTTTCCGGCTCTTTCAGAGTTACTTTAATTTGATAATTTGATAATTT
>JBNAVS010000095.1:0-1409 GCA_049700235.1 Microgenomates group bacterium | reverse complement strand
TTGGAAGATTTGAGAGAGAGGGGGAGATGGGATATAATTGAAAACAGCTATGGTTTACGGGCAAGATGGAAGATTTCCCTTTAAACTTTCGCGAAGCAAGATTGATTTGTTTTTGGAATGCCCCAGATGCTTTTGGCTTGACAGAAAAATGGGAATTTCCCGGCCGGGAATGCCCTCCTTTACCCTAAACTCGGCGGTGGATGCTCTCCTTAAAAAAGAATTTGATTTGCTGAGAGAAAACGGCCAGCCTCATCAGCTAATGAAACAATACGGAATTGAAGCGATTCCTTTTAAACATCCAGATTTGGACGAGTGGCGGAATAATTTTGTCGGCAAGCAGTATTTCCATCGGGAAACGAATTTTTGGGTTTTTGGGGCGGTGGATGATATTTGGGTAAACAAAAATGGCGAGCTTCATATTGTTGATTATAAGTCTACCTCTACCGAAAATGAAATTTCTTTGGACGACCAGTACAAACAAATGTTTAAAAAACAGGTGGAAGTTTATCAGTGGATTTTTAGAAAAAGCGGGTTTGAGGTTTCGCCACTGGCTTATTTTGTTTACGCCAACGCCGGCAAAAATCGGCCCAAGTTTGACGGCCGGCTGGAATTTGAACTTCAGATAATTTCTTATCGGGGAGATGATTCTTGGGTAGAAAAAACGCTTTTTGAGATTAAAAAATGTTTGGAAAGTGAAAAAATTCCCCCGGCAGGAGAAAATTGCGAATATTGCCGGTTTAATCAGCAAATAGAGAAAATTAATTTCCGGAAAAAATGAAAGAAAAAGAAAACAAAAGACTGCCGCTTCAACTTCCTTTTGAAGTAGAAACAGAGGGACTAAGAGAGGTTTGGTTTTTTCACGAAGGAACAGTAATTTGGCCGGAAAGGAGCGGAAGAGGAGTTGTTCAGGGGGGTTTGTATGCAAAAGAATTACCCGAGGGAAGAAAAATTAAAGGTTTAACTGGCTTTTCGGCATTAGAACCAGTAACTTTATATTTGGATAGGAGATATTGGACACTACCAAAAGGTTCCCTCTTTGGAGCTTATAAGGGGAATGGGGAAAGAGTAAAAATAAAAAGAAAATGAAAGATGTCAAAATATTGGTCTAATTTGACTGATTGGGCTAATTGGAAGAAGGGTGGTAGGTTTTGCCGTAGCAGTTTTGGGATTTGACAAAGCCGGCAGCCTGGGCTTCTTTTTCGGAACAAAACCACCCCTCTCCTAAATCTTTTTCCACAATGGTGATTTGATAATTGGCGCAACCGGGAAAATAATAAGTTTTTGCGCTTGAGTGTTTGTCAACATTGCCCTTAATCAGGCATTTTGGATTATCAGGTTTTTCGGCGCGGCACATTGAAGAATGAATCCCCAGATGGTTTTCAAAAGCATAATCGTAGGCTTTTTTGAGG
>JBNAVS010000094.1:0-1426 GCA_049700235.1 Microgenomates group bacterium | reverse complement strand
AATTAGATAATTTGATAATTAGATAATTTGATAATTACTCTAAATAGTCCTTAAGTTTCATCCGGCGCGAAGGGTGTCTGAGTTTGCGCAGGGCTTTAACTTCGATTTGCCTAACCCGCTCCCGGGTGACTCCAAATTCTTTACCTACATCTTCCAAAGTCATTGGCTTGTAACCGTCCAATCCAAACCTCATTTTCAAAACCTTAGCCTCGCGGTCAGAAAGGGTATCCAAAACATCCTTGATGTTTTCCTTTAAAAGCTGTCTTGAGGCAGTATCATCAGGAGGCGGATGAATCGTATCTTGGATAAAATCTCCCAGCAGCGAATCTCCATCCTCCCCAACTGGTTTTTCCAAAGAGGTCGTTGCCTGGGAGATCTTTAAAATCTCTCTTACCCGCTCGGTGGTCAATCCCATCTCCTGAGCAATCTCTTCCGCCGTAGGTTCCCTGTCTAACTCCTGCATCAGTTTGCGGGAAGCCCGATAAAGCCGGTTAATTGTCTCTATCATGTGAACAGGAATGCGAATCGTCCGCGCCTGATCAGCAATCGCCCGGGTAATTGCCTGCCTAATCCACCAGGTAGCATAGGTGGAAAACTTGTATCCCCTCCGCCAATCGTATTTCTCCACCGCCCGCATCAACCCCTGATTCCCTTCCTGAATCAAATCCAAAAAAGTCAAACCCCGACCAACATATCTTTTGGCAATAGAAACGACCAACCGAAGATTAGATTCAATCAGTTTTTTGCGTGCCGCCAGACTCCCTTTCTCAATTCTTTTGGCTAAATCAACTTCTTCTTCGGCAGTTAAAAGAGGAACCCGACCAATTTCTTTAAGATACATCCTTACTGGGTCAGTTAGGGTTTTATCTTCTAAGGTTGCCAAAAGCTCTAACTCTCGACTTAATTCTGTCGCCGCTTTCTCATCTTCGGCAATCTCTTTCTCGGTCACCGATTCAAAAACATCAACTTTTTCTTTCAAAAGCTTATCATAAAGGTCATCAAGCTCCTCAATTCGCTCCTCGGCATCAGGAAAAAGCTGCAAAATCTCCTCTTGGGTTACAAACCCCTGCTTTTTTCCTTTTTCGATTAGTTTTTTGGTATCTACCTTCTCCCTACTCATACTTTAATTTTACTACCTTCCTTCAATTTCGGCCAGTTTTGAGAGCAAATCACGCAATTCTTTACTTAACTTTTCCGCCTTTTCTCTTTCTCCCTCCCTCTCCAATCTCTCAATTTCTCCGCTAATAGCTTTTAATTTTTCCTTAAGCTGAAGTTTTGCCAACTCCAAAAGAGTTTTTTGAAATTCTGCCGCTAATTTATCCTCGTCTCTTAAAAACTTCTCCATATCCAAAAGATAAAGTTGGTTAAAACTCTCCTCCAACTCTGGCGGCAACATCTTTGCCAATCTTTGGGAGTCCAAAGTTTT
>JBNAVS010000093.1:0-1510 GCA_049700235.1 Microgenomates group bacterium | reverse complement strand
TATTGGCAATAAGTAATAAAATTAAAGCGGAAAAACCTAAAAGATAAAATTTGTTGGTAATAAAAAATTCTTCAGTTGCTGGAAGGAAAAAAAAGGGTAGTAAAAATAAAATAAAAATTAAAACAAAACGCAAAGCATGATTTAAAAATTTTTCCATAGATTTAAGTTTAAAATTTATAGCAACAAATGTCAATCATTTTTTTCAATTAAACTTAAAAGTGCCTATCGCGATGGTGTCGGGGTTAAGGTAACACAAATTCCTATCGAACTTTCTCTTTGACAAGGATGGAGAACATCTCCATCACAACTTGGACTGCTAAAACTTGGAAAACAAAGCCTTTCATTTTTATTATAAGAGGTGCAATTGCCTAATCCTTGGCAGTAATAATCTCCCGGACCGGATTCCAAGCCAACGTTGGGACTGGTTACGCCATACTGATAAAGGAAGCCGAAAGTACCTGGGCCACAGCCATATTGGCAGCCAAGTTCAGCGATAATTGGGTCGTTTTTATTGGATAATTTGGCATAGATGCGATACCAACGGGGACGATTTAAATCATTAGTTTGATAAAGATAATCTTTTTGGGGCGATTGAGGATCGCAAGGGATTCGTTCAAGATATGGTGAAAGAGATTGAGGCGAAATGTTGCCACAAATATGGCAAACATAGGTGCCACCAGGAATAGAGGTTGGTGAGTCGTAGCAAATTTCGTTTGGCTTGGGATAGCGGTTTTTATCGTTATACCAATCTTCCAATACTTTTTGTAACGTATTTAATTCCTTTTTTCTTTTGCCATCCCAGGCTTTTTCCAGTTGTTTTTTAGGATTAAAAAGAATAAGGATGGCGGTGGCTAAAAGGACAATAAGGGTAATGACAATAAGGATTTCCATTAGAGTAAAACCAAAGGACACAGATTTCACAGATTTACGATGGAAAAATACAGATCCCACAGATTTTTTGTCATTAGTGAGAATATAACGTTGGAAGTACAAGTTGGTGGCGCCGAAGTTTACTAAATAAGCAATCTCGTAAGGAGTGTGTTTTAAATAAGTAAATGTTTGTTGGCTGATTTTTTTGGGGGTAAAATTTAGCGCTTTGATTTCAACAACAATCTTTTCATCAACAACAAAATCGATCCGATAATTACCAAGTTTTTTACCAGTTTCCGGAGATTTTATTGGAATCTCGACTTCTTTTTTATAAGGAATTTTTAATTTTTCTAACTCCTCAGCCAAGGCGTTTTGATAAACTTTTTCTTTTTGGGCGTTACCATACTGATTTCTTATTTTGTAAAATATTCCCACAAGTTTGTATGACAACTCTTTATAAGGAAAATATTTGTTCATATTTTTATTCTACTAAAATTTTATCGGTGTCATCGGTTTTTTTCTGCGTTATCGGTGTGCTTATTTTTTAATTTATAATCAACCAATCAAACTTAACTTCCTGATCAAGCAACTGGTTGCGCACAACTTTAAAATATCCTTCTTTTTTCTCAAAAACAGAAAG
>JBNAVS010000092.1:0-1565 GCA_049700235.1 Microgenomates group bacterium | reverse complement strand
CCACCTCTAAGGCGGGAGGTTACAATGGCAAAGAGGCTGAGGGTTAAAGTTTATATTGATGGGGCGAATATGTTTTACACCCAGAAAGATTTAGGGTGGATTTTTGATTGGAAGAAAGTTAAAGAAATGATAGAAAATAAGTTTCAGGCGGACGAATTTATTTATTATACTCCCCTTCGTAAAGAAAAGAAAAGACAAATGGAGCAGATAGAAAGACTTAAGGGATGGGGGTATGAGGTTAAAACCAAACCTCCTAAATTAATTAAAGGTGAATTTAAAGCAAATTTTGATGTTGAAATTTCCGTGGATATTATTTTAAGCTTAGCTAGTGGCTGGAGGGGGAATTTTGTTATTTTCTCGGGCGATAGCGATTTTACCTATTTAGTAAAGACTCTTCGAAAGAAATTCAAGCGAAGCGTTTTTGTTTTCTCTACCAGAAAGTTTCTTTCCTGGGAGCTTTCTTATTTAGCCGATAAGTGTTTCTTCTTGGAGGATTTTAAAAGGGAAATATTTTTTAAAAAGTGGCTCTTGACAAAAAGCTCAAAAAGTGGTAAAAAGAAACTCAGATGATCTACCCGGGTAGCGCCCGGGATTTTTTATGGAAAAGATGATGGTGAGGGAAATTTTGGCCAAGGCAAGAAATGAGGGTTGGGCTTTGGGGGCGTTTAATGCCGGAAATTTGGAGATTGCCAAGGCCATTGTTCAGGCAGCCCAAAATCAGCAGGCGGCGGTGATTTTGGAAACTTCAGCTGGAGAAGCCTCCTATTTTGGGATGAAGAATTTTTTGGATGTGGTGGAGAATTTTCGTCAGCAAACAGGGCTCACAATTTTGACCAATTTTGACCATGGGCCAGGCTTAGAAGAATGTCTGGCGGCAATTGAAGCCGGCTATAACCTTGTTCATTTTGATGGTTCGAATCTTCCATATGAGGAAAATGTGAAGATCACCAAAGCTTTAGTCGCCCAGGCCCACCAGAAAGGAATTTTAATTGAGGGAGAGATAGATAAGATTTTGGGTGAGTCCCAGTACCACGAAGAGTTGGCCGAATCTATTCAGGCAACGGCAAACTATACTGATCCCCAAAAGGCGGCTGATTTTGTAGAAAACACAGGAGTGGATATTTTGGCGGTTTTTGTGGGCAATATTCACGGTGCTTATCA
This sequence comes from Microgenomates group bacterium, assembly GCA_049700235.1. Lineage (GTDB taxonomy): Bacteria > Patescibacteriota > Microgenomatia > PFEM01 > JBNASD01 > JBNAVS01. Next base: position 404 of record JBNAVS010000092.1, on the reverse strand, counting down.
GGGAGCAAAAAAACTTGATTTAGAAAGATTAGCCTTGATTCGTCAGGCAGTTGGGCCAAATATCTTTTTTTCCCTCCATGGGGGGTCGACACTTAGTGCTGAAGATATCAAGGCGGCGATTCGTTTTGGAGTGGTTAAAGTTAATGTTAATACTGAGTTACGTTTGGCATACCGGGAAACTTTAGAAAATGTTTTGCGCGGTTCGGATGAGGTGGCGATCTACAAAATTATGCCGCCGGTGATCGCCGCCGTTCAGAAGGTGGTTGAGGAGAAGATAGAGTTATTTAAATTAACCTAATTAACCTAATTTCTAATTGACCTAATCAATGACTAATGTCCAAGCACCAATGACCAAAAATTTTAGACATTAGACATTTAGTCATTGGGATTTGATTAGAAATTAG
>JBNAVS010000091.1:0-1714 GCA_049700235.1 Microgenomates group bacterium | reverse complement strand
GGTCTTGGTTCTATGGAACATACTACCCAAAGAGTGTTAACGATGTCCCCGTCGAGTACAAAAGGTTGACAAAAACTAAGTAGAGTGATAAAATATTGCTATGAGACGTGGGCCAGAAGGGGAAAAACTAGTTTATGTTGGCGCCGGGTCGGGGCTAAGTCCTCTAGTTGACCGGCACTGGCGGCAGGTATTACCGCTATTGGGGTTACTTCAGGCTCTCTTTCTTACTGCCTGCGAACCTTCTCAGTCAACTCCTGCTCAGTCAACCCCTGATCTAAGGTCTCTTACTAGGGGTACTCACTCTCTTACGGCGAGCGCTCCCGAAGAGGGTGCCGGAGCACCGGGCACTGTTCGAACCGCTAACGGAGTGGTTTTTGAGCGATGTTCCACATGGGGCGAGACAAGTGGAAATTGCGTTTGCTCGAGACAAGTACCGGATTATTATCAATGGACTGAGAAGCCGCCGCTGGTTTGGGCCGAAAAAGGAACAAAAAACCCTTGCCATCCTCCAGAGATTCCAGTTGCCCAACAACCAGGGCAAGAGGGGTTTGTGGTTTATACTCCTCAGGCTTTGTCACCAAAACCCACTTTGCCCCCTGAACCTTCAGCTACTCCTCCTCCTACTTCTACTCCTCGCCCCCCGTTAACTCCTGAATTGCTTACACCAGCCTCTCCTTCTAATCCTTCTACAGAAGCTAATGATGGTGCTGGGTTGAATTCAACCGAAACAGGTGGCCCAAGCGGGGTTGCAGGTGGCAAGGCTAATGATGGTGCTGGGTTGGAGTCAACCCTGCCGACCACTTCTACTTTTACCCAGAGTGAAAAGCTTAGCTTGATTTGGGGTTGTGCACTTTTTGGTACATTGCCTTTTGTTTGGTGGCTGTCGAATGTTTTGAATCGTGCTAACACAAGGAAACAACTTCCTATTACGGCGGAGAGAGATTCTCCAGGGGGTTCTTCTTCGTCTCCTCCTTCACCTAGGGAAGTCCCAGGGCAAAACAGAGGACCAAGAACAGAAGTAACTTCGCGGCCTGGTAGACGCCCAGGGGAGGTGGGTAAAAGTATTGGTCAGGTTGTCGAGCTAGTCTTTGGTGAGGATACGTGGCTAAATCCGGAAACTGGCGAGGTATGTTACTGGCGGCCGGGCGACATTGGCGAACCCCCGGAGGCTGTGTATGTGGGGGAAGTAACACCAACACAGAGGGATGGGAGTTGGGTTTACAGAGTTAAAGATTGGCGGCTTGGGGCAACATTATACGTTCGCGTCGGCGAGAACGGGAGTCCAAAAGTAGTGTTTTATGGAGATGAGAAGGTAACTATGGGAGGCACGATAATAGACACGGAGGGGTGGTGGGGTGGCAACCCTCTTGTTGAAGGTGTTGAGGTTAGAGAGAATTGTGTTAGCGAGAATTGGAAGGGAGAAGGAAGAAAAAGAAAAGCTAAGGCTTAATTTTTTGGTTGGTGGCAAGATTTAGGTAAAAAATTTTGGCCTTTAAAAGAATGGTATAATTGAAAGTTGATGGAGTCTACAGATCGCGGCAGAAAATGGAAAAGGTGCTGCAAATGCTCCGGAATGATTTACTGACACTTCGGACAGGGAGAGCAAACCCGGCGATTATTAAAAATATTGCTGCAGCCAATGGCGAACATAAAGAATTGGGGCTTTTCCTTCAGTTCTTACTTTTTTCTTCGTTTTATCGGTTTTAGTTTTGGT
>JBNAVS010000090.1:0-1716 GCA_049700235.1 Microgenomates group bacterium | reverse complement strand
GAGAGGAAAGCTTTAATTCCCAGGATAAAGAAAGGATTTTGTCATTTTCAATTAAAAGATTACCGATTGAGGCATAATTGGAAACAGAAAGAGTGGAAAGATTGGATAAATTGGTCACGGTTAATTGTTCAATGGTTAAATTGTTAAATGGTTGATTGGAGAGATTGGCAGAGTTAGATAAATTGGTTTGATTGGATAAGTCTGGTAAGGGTTGGTTTTTAATTTCGGCTAAAAGACGCTGGATTTCGTTGATGTCAAAGGACACCGATTCCACAGATGAAGAGACAGATTTCACCGATTGCTCAAGTTGACTGATGTTTTTGGCCTGGACTTCCTCAGCGATGAGTTTTCCTTCAATGGTGGCTTCTTTAGCAGCTAAAGTGCCGGAAATAGTAGCGTTGTTTTCCACTTTCAAAGAGTTAGCGGCAAGCTGGCCGGAGAATGAAGCATTACCGACGCTGTCGATGACGGTTACGGTTTTGCCTTCAAGACCTTTGATGATGAGCCGGGCAAGAGCGCCTTTTGGAAAGGATACAGAATCCACAAATTGGGAAACAGATGAGGCAGATTGATCTGTGATACCTGTGTTATTATTCTGTGGTGTCTGTGTGCTTAAATTAATTACCAAGTCCTTTTCTTGAGGTTTTATTTCCTTGGTTTCAAGCCGGGTTAGGTTGGCGGTACCGGTGGCGGTTAAGTCAGTGGTTTCGACGATAGGGGAGATTATTTTCTGTGAATTTAAAGCAAGAAGCTTGGAATTAAGAATTTGGTTGATTCTTTCATCAATATAATCGGCTAATTTTTTACCGGCAATTGTAAAGTTTTCTGTCGTTAAATTTATATTTTCAGCAATGATATTTTTTGCCAAAAGGGTATTATTTACGATCGTATTTTCTGCCTCCAAAAGAGCGGTTCTGATTTTTCCGGCCACGAGTTCGGCAAAAGCGCCAATCCTATCCGTTATTTCATTTTTGATTTTTAATATGTATTTTTGATTTTTGATATTTGATTTTTGATATTCTAGATTAAGATTACCATCATAGACATATTCTTTCTCTGGTTTGATAATTTGAATATCGCCGGTGGAGGTAAGGGAAAAATTGGCAAGTTGAGCCGAGAGGGAGGCAATTTGGGATTGTTGGATTTTGATAGCTTCGACTAAATAAGGAGTAAAACGGCCATAATCTAAAGATTTTAGACCGTTAACGTCAGTTGAAACTAATTCAGGAAGGATTTGTTCAACTTGTTGGGCGATAAAACCAGATGAATGAGTGTTGGGTTGATTTTTCCAATCAAAAGTGACTCCTTGAAGATTAAGGATTTTATCTAAAGCGTTTTCAATTGGCTTAATATTTTCCTTTAAAGAAATATCTGAATAAGTCACCCAAGCATTAGCCCGGCCTTGACCAGAAGCGTTAGCTATATTTGGAAGTTCAAGTCTATAAGCCGGTGCCGTCGTCCCGATGCCGACGTTGCCGCCATTTTGTATAACCAATCCTATACTAGTAGGAGCCCCTGTAGTTGCGTCAGCTGTTAGTTGGAGATAATTACTAGCCCTTCTTATATCTGCACGATAGGTATTTGTGTCATTACTAGCGATTACTATTCCATTTAAATCAGTAGGAGTACCTAAATCAATTTTACCATAATTTCCGGGCTTACTTCTAATCAATCCTACGACCTCGAGTGTTACCTCTGATCCCGGTGCCGTCGTCC
>JBNAVS010000089.1:0-1723 GCA_049700235.1 Microgenomates group bacterium | reverse complement strand
TAGTTCGTCAGCATCCCGTTTCCTTATTTGCCGCAGCTTTTCTTTTGCTAATCTGGATATTTTTGCTTAAAGTCGAAAGGCAATGGCGAACCTGGACCTGGTACAAAAGCCAAGAAGCGGGATTTATTACCCTCACCTCGTTGGGGTTGATGTTTTTTGCCAATTTCCTACTTGCATTTTTAAAAGAAACTCGGTTATACTTTTATTGGTTAGAAATTATTTTAAGTTTGGGGGGGGCAGCGGTTAGCGCCGCTTTGCTATGGCAGAAAGGAAGATAGAAAAAACTAAATCCCCGGTGAAATTTCCAATGAACATTTTAAAGCCAATTGGGGAGTTTCTTGCCAGGGAGGTAAAAAGGCTTGAGGCAAGGAAAAAAAGCCTTGCTGAAGTAGACCCTTTTAAAGATACCAGTCGGGTAACGGATAATGCTTCTCCTGATACCGACGCGGCCGAGCAGTTCGGTCACCAAAAAATAGCCGCTCTTCAAGCCCAAATCGACCGCCACTTAATTCAAATTAAAAAGGCTTTAGCAAGAATTAAAATAGGGAAGTATGGAATCTGTGAGGTCTGCGGGAAGATGATTAATACCGACCGACTGATGGTAATGCCGGAAACGACGCTTTGCGCCGAGTGCTCTAAAAAGAAAGAAGAGTGAAAACTCCCCATGTTCTTTATGAGGATAAATATTTATTGGTGTTAGATAAACCTGCAGGTTTGGTGATTAATCGGGCCCAGACGACAAAAGAACCGACACTCCAGGACTGGTTAGAGGATAAATTCGAAATTCGAGATTCGAAATTCGAAATTCCGGCGGACTTTGTCCGCCGGGCAGGGATAGTGCATCGGTTAGATAAGGAGACTTCAGGAGTTTTGTTGGTGGCGAAAACAGCGGAAGCTTTTGCGGATCTCCAACGGCAGTTTAAAGAAAGAAAAGTAGAGAAGCGGTATCTTGCTTTAGTCCATGGAAAAGTGGAGCCTTCCGAAGGAATAATTAAAGCCCCAATCAGCCGCAGTCCCTTTGACCGAAAGAAATTTGGAATTTTTTTAGGAGGAAGGGAAGCGGAAACGAGATATAAGACAATTTCAAATTTCAAATGTCAAATGTCAAATGAAGAATTTACTCTTCTTGAGTTGGAGCCGAAAACCGGGAGGACACATCAGGTAAGGGTTCATTTAAAATATATAGGCCATCCGGTTGTTGGGGATGAGTTTTATGCGGGAAGAAAGACTGCCCGCGCCGACCGCCGCTGGTGCCCACGCCAGTTTCTTCATGCCTGGAAGATAAGTTTTTGTCACCCGAAAACAGGCGACCTGGTTGAATTTTGCTCCCCTTTACCCAAAGATTTGGAGGATGTCTTAAAATATTTAAAATGAAAAAACTGGTGGTTATTATTTTTTTAATTCTTCTGGGAAGTTTTGGGTATGTCTTATTTTCAAAAAGCGTTTGGGATGGAAAAAATAGGATTAATTTAGTTTTCGCTAACCACAAGATTTTTATTTTTTCCCTGAATCCTCCGGAGAAAGAAGCGGTTGTTTTATTACTTCCACCCCAAACTTTTGTGGAGGTGACCCACGGCTATGGCCAGTATAAAGCAGAATCGGTTTATCAACTTGGGGAGATGGAAAATCACCGCGGAGGTGAGCTTTTGGCAGGCAGTCTTCAAGAAAGCTTAGGAATACCCATCGACGCTTACGTGTCAATTTCAAATTTCAAATTTCAAAT
>JBNAVS010000088.1:0-1724 GCA_049700235.1 Microgenomates group bacterium | reverse complement strand
ATTTTTTCCCGAATCTTTAAGACATTCATTTAAGGAATGTTAGGCCCTCTAATGAGAGATATTTTGTGCCTAAGGCATTAATGTGGCCTTTGTGGGAGATTGAGGTTTTCGCTTTGTTTAGTTTTTCCTGAGCCAAAAGATATAAAGCACCGTCTGCCGGGGTAGCCTTGCTTTGGTTTTGGAGGTTTTTGAGTTTTTGCTCCATTTTTCCAAAAAGAATTTCTGCCTGGTGGATTTCTTTGCTTAATTTATTTTGGGGATAAGGCGAGGAGTTGGTTTTAACATATACTTCCTCGAGTTCGGCTATAATTTCTTCGATTTTGTTTTTGATTGTTTGGGCTAAATCATTGGGAATTTTTTGTTCTTTTTGGAGACGAGCGACAAAAAAGTGGAGCTCATAGAGTGAGGAAATTACTTGCTCATATTTATTTTTGTCTAGAAGACGAAAGGCAGAATTTATTTGAGCAAGAAGAGTTCGCTTTGCCCAAGGAGAAGGAACTTTGTTGTTGACATATTCTTTTAATTCTTGAATTTTTTGGCGGGCGGAGGAGCTAGAAATACTGCCACCTGGATCAACTAAGGGATTTTCCAAGGGAGCGGATGGTTGGAAGTTTATTTCCCGGGTTTGAGTTTCTCCGGCGTTAATTTGGCCGGAGATCTCGCTCCAAAAATCACCAGTTTGGGTAAGTTGGCCTAAATAAAGATGATAAATACCTGAACCAGTACCGGTAATTTTTATTTGGTAGGTGTCTTGGGCGGCGGAGGTAATAATTTTTAGCCTTTCGTCCCCTTCACCAACAGGGTTTCCCTGAGAATTAAAGACTTCAATAGTTGCCGGCGAGGCCAAAAGAAAAACCAATACCGGCTCACTGATATCTTCAGAAACAGAAAAAGAAGTGGGGCGAAGACCTAAAATTTCCATTATTTTTTCCTGACCGGTTGGAGTCTGGACAATTTCCCGATGTCCCAAGCTATTAAGTTCAACCACTTGGGCTCCGTTTAGTTGGGCACTTTGAGAAAGAACAGTTTTGTCGCCAGTATCTAAAATTGCTTCGCCAATAGGTCTACCATCGGGCCAAAGATTTAAAATGCTCTCAAGCCAGTTGCGCGGCTGAATATTAATCCAGCGGGGAGTACTTTGGGGGATATTGCTCAAAAGGGCGGTAAAATTGGCAAAAAGATGAGGTGGAGGATTGTTATTAAGGGCAATTAGCCAGTTATTTTTTTCATTCATTGTGGAATAATCAATCTCGGTGGAGTCCTGTTTTAAATAGTTAAAAGTTGGCAGTAAATCTTTTAGGACGGGAGCAATATTTTGGATAGTTTCTTTGTCAGTAGCAAAGCCTTGGCGGCGGAAGTTTAAAAGGAGGCCAACGGCAATTCTTTCCAAAAGATTCATAAAATGAAGATCGCCGCCTTCCCAGGCATAGTACACCTGAACCGCTCCTTTGTGGGGTGAACCTAAAGTTAAGAGTTTACCGACAGGATTTTGGGGATTGTTTTGGACATAGGTCCGGCTGGTAAGCCCACCCAAACTATGACCAACAAGAAGGATTTTTTGCTCCGGTTGGGGACGGACAGTATTTTGAATAAAATTTTTTAGGTCTTCGGCAATTTGGTTAACAGACTTGGTCCAATTATAGGTAAAAAGAAAAAGATTCTTTTGAGGACCAGAATCCTGATAGCCGGCGTTTTTGAAAGTTTGGAGCAAGCCTTGGTAAACC
>JBNAVS010000087.1:0-1954 GCA_049700235.1 Microgenomates group bacterium | reverse complement strand
TAAAAACTAAAAATGAAAAACGACAATTTAAAATTAAAAATTTTGAGATTTTTCATTGTCATTTTTATTTTTTCATTTTTCATTTTTCATTTAGGTCAAGTGCAGGCGCAGACCTCCCTCCCCCTAACCGTCGCCCCTGCCCGCCAAGAGATTTTGGTTGAGCCGGGAGAAAAAACCGCGGTCACGGTTAAATTCTTAAACGATGGGGATACTCCGGTTTCCGGGCTTTTGAAAGTAGTTGATTTTGTGGTTGAGGATAAAGAGGGGACACCAACTTTTGTTGAGGGAACGCCGATGATAACCGGCTTAACCCAAATCTCTCCCCGCTTCTCCGCCGCTTCCTGGTTTACCCTGCCTTACGATAGGATGACGATTGCTCCTCACGGCAAAGTTACTTTCCAGGCAAAAATCCAAGTACCGGCTGACGCCCACCCCGGAGGTCGCTATGTGGCAATTTATTTTGAGCCGGGAGGGACAACCCCCGAAGCTTTGGGAGGACAAAAAGAAGTGACCATCCCAATCGCCATCAGAATTGCCTCCTTGGTTTATCTTAGGGTCGCCGGGCCGATTAAAGAAGATGCCTATGTTGTTCGCTTTACTATCCCCCGGTTTGCCGAACACGGGCCGCTAACGGCAACTACCGAGATTTTGAACCGTGGTGATTATCATATTAGGCCAAAGGGGGTAATAAAGGTTTACAATCTCTTTGGGAAGACTGTCGATCAACAAAGCCTGGTTGAGCAAAATATCTTTCCTGATGCTTCTCGGGTTTATGAAAACAAAATCGGTTCAAAATGGATGTTTGGTAAATATAAAGCCGAACTTGCCGCTGCCTATGGAGAAAGCGGCAAAGCCCTGACAGCCACTGTGTTTTTCTGGGTTGTCCCCTACAAAGAGATAAGCGCTGGGATTTTAGCTTTGGCGATTGTTGTTCTTGCGGCAAGCCTTCTTGTCCGCCGCCTCCGCCGCCGGGAAAAAGAGCTTGAGGAAAAAATCGAAGAGCTGGAGAAGAAGCTCGAGGAAAAATCCTAAATCCTAAATCCGAAATCCTAAATAAATCACAAATTCAAAATTACAAACAGTTTGAAATTTGGGAAATTGAGATTTAGAATTTGTTTAGAATTTAGAAATTAGTGCTTAGAATTTTTAAATTTGGAATAATCGTTTGCTTTTTGGCGTTTGCTTCGCCAATCCACGGCGTTGAAAATCCCCAAACCCTTCAGGTCACCGTCTCGGCAACAGTGGGCGAGCCAAAACTGACGGTTTTTGGCTGGACATCGCCTAAGAGTTTAGTTGAGCTTAAGGGACAGGGGGTTTCTGATTTGGCAATTGCCGATTCCAACGGCTATTTTCTTTTTGACCGGGTTTTTCTGCCTGCTAGGCGAAGTCCCGCCCCCAAAACACTCCGGGAGAGTCCATTCGGCCACTCCCGGAGTGACCCGACAGAACTCTGCCTTACCACCATCGACCGCTCCTCTCGTCTTTCTGCTTTTCCCACCTGCCTTCCTCCCTTGCCCTCCGGCCCTTTTGAGATTAGGGTCGGGCCGGTGCTTTTACCCCCAACCTTAAGCCTGGAAAAAGGCAATTTTTTGCCCGGCGAACAGATAAAAGCGACCGGCGCTACCTTTCCCAACAGCAAAGTAACTGTTTTTTTAGCTGACGAACGTCGGGGGAGACACCTCGGGGGTGAAATTATAAGCAAAGCCCACGCCCGTTTTTTGCCTCAATACGAAATTAAAAGTGACAAGAATGGCAATTTTGAGTTTAATTTGCCGGCGGGCACCCCAAACAATTGGAAAGTTTTTACGAGCGCCGAATTTCAAGGCTCCCCTTCTCCGAAAAGCAACACCTTAAGTTTTCGGGTTTTAAGCTGGTGGGATTGGTTTTGGCTAAAAGCAAGAGCCTTTTTCCTGGCCGTCTTTGCCTTTTTCAAACCAAATTGGTGGTTGCTGGT
>JBNAVS010000086.1:0-2195 GCA_049700235.1 Microgenomates group bacterium | reverse complement strand
CGGCCGCCTTCGGCAGCCTCGGAGGAAACGGTGGACTTGGCCGGCGCCTCCATAATAAAGAAATTTTTGTCTTCCTTAAAGTCGTAAACATAAATCCGGTTTGGTTTGATTTCCCGCTCTTCTTTTTGAGTATTAACTACCGCTGGAGGAGAGGTAAGAATTTGGGGAATTGAGGCTGAGGCAGTGGCGGTATAAAGAATTTTCGTTTCATCAGGAGCAAATTGGAGATTAGCAATCCTACCATCTAAAGTGCTTAGCAGTTTTTTCGGTAGTTTGCTAAGTTGAGTTTGGAGATGGGTTTCCTCTTCCTTTTGCCAGCTGATTTCTAAAAAGCTCAAAGTTGGGGTGATATCTTGGAAAGATGTAAGGGGATTGAATTTATCAGAATCTAACAAAAAATTTTCTGTTTTGATTTTTGCAGTTTTCCCTTTACCTAAAGTGTTTTTGAAAGTCACCAGAATTTGCTTTGAATCTGGCGACCAGCGATAATTAGCCTTAGAAAAATCATAATTTGGGGTATTGGCGACAATTTGTCTTGGCTCGCGGCTCAAGCCTAAGGGGCGATCGGTTAACTCCAAAATCCAAAGCCCTTGTTTGCTTAAGCTGGCTGAGGGAGAGGCGGCGGCATAAACTACTTTTGTTCCGTCAGGGGATAAAACCGGATTTTGGGCGCCGGTAAAAGTCAAGGCTCGTAAATCGGGAAAATTGGCAAAAAGATAGGCATCGGTTTTGGTGACGAGCTCCTTTTTAATTTGGAGAGTTTTTTTCCAAGGGAAAAAGCCGTCTTTTTTAATCTCTACTTCGTACTCCCCAGGAGAAAGGTTTATAGTGGTGTTGGTGGCGGTTTTAAGCTTGCCGTCGACAAAAACCTGGGCGCCATCGGGGATGGAGGTGGCGACCAAAAGCCCGGTTGGCCGCAGGCTCTTAGTGGAAAAATCGGGCCTGTATCCTTGGGCAAGCTTGATAACCAAAACTGCCGCTCCGAAAATAAAGGCAACCGCTCCAAAAAACAATAAAAACCGTTTCTTTTTAATATCCATTAAAAATATCTTACCACAAAATTAACTCTTGCTCAAATGGTTGGGGGGTGTTATTATTGTTTTTGTAAAAAAGGGGAGTTTTGATATGGTTTTTTCGGCAACCAAAAGCTTGCTTGAAAAAGTGTATCAAAATATATAAATAAAAATCAAATGGCAAATCTCAAATGTCAAAACTACAACTTAAATGTTAAAGCTAATATTAAATACCGAGCGTATCGATTTTCCTTGAAAGTTGTTCAATTCGTTTCAGCGTTTCCCGAAAAAAGAATCTACTGGACAATAGGAGACCAATTACTGCGGTGCGCTACTTCCATTGGTGCCAATATTGTTGAGGCTCAATCCTCAAGTTCCAGGAGGGAGTTTATTAAGTTTTATGAAATTGCCCTTAGAAGTGCCAATGAAACCAAGTATTGGTTATGTCTTATTAGAGATTCTGGTTTAATTGAAAAAGGGAGAGTTGAGGATTTATTAAATGAAGCGATAGAGATATCCAAAATGATTGGATCAAGTTTATTAACCTTAAAAGGCAAGAAAAAGATTTAAGTTTTACCATTTAGATTTAACATTTGTCATTTGAGTTTTGAGATTTTTAAAAATGCTTGCAAAACGCATCGGAATTGATTTAGGTACTGCCAACTCCCTTGTTTGGCTGGAGGGTGAGGGAATTGTTTTAAATGAGCCAACAGTGGTGGCAGTTTGTGTGGATGACAATCGGGTGGTGGCGGTTGGCAACGAAGCCAAACAGATGCTTGGGCGAACCCCGGAAAATATTTTAGCTTCAAAACCAATGCGCGACGGGGTGATTGCCGACTATCAGGTCACCGAGGCGATTTTGCGCTATTTTTTGCAAAAAGCTGTTGGCAAAAGCTTTTTTTTCAAGCCCGAGGTAATGATTTGTGTTCCTGCCAGCTGTACCCAGGTTGAACGCCGGGCGGTTTTGGACGCGACTTTAGCTGCCGGCGCCCGGACCGCCTATTTGATTGACGAACCTTTGGCGGCGGCGATTGGCGCGGGAATTGCTATTGCCGCTCCTTCAGGAAGTATGATTGTTGATTCTGGCGGGGGAGCAACCGAAGCGGCGGTTATCTCCTTAGGCGGAGTGGTGGTTCATCGGGCGGTGCGGGTTGCCGGAAACAAAATTGATGAGGCAATTGC
>JBNAVS010000085.1:0-2214 GCA_049700235.1 Microgenomates group bacterium | reverse complement strand
TCTCGGGTTCAAATCTCTAAATTTGCTCCAAAGATAGAAGTTTTGCGGGTGCCAGTGGAAAAAATTGGCGAGATTATTGGCCCTGGAGGAAAGACTATTAGAAAGATTATTAGCGAAACAGGAGCGGCGGTAGATATTGAAGATGATGGGACAATCAACATTTCTGCTCCCGAAAGATCAAGTGTGGAGAAAGCAGTCGCTTGGATAAAAGGTTTGATTCAAGAAGTGAAAGTTGGTGATGTTTTTGTTGGCACGGTGAAAAGAATCCAGCCTTTTGGAGCTTTTGTTGAGATTTTGCCGGGAAAAGAAGGTTTGGTCCATGTTTCCAGAATGGCTCGGGGATATGTTGCTAACCCGGCAAATATTGTAAGAATTGGTCAGAAAATAAAAGTCAAAGTGGTGGAAATTGATGAGCTGGGAAGAATTAATCTTTCAATGCGGGATTTTCCCCGGCCTTGGAGGTGGGGTTATGTCAAGTAAGCCTGGTGAACTTTTCAAAGAAATATCTAAGTTAGAAAAGAAGGTAAACTTGGTTTCCCTCCCTCCAGAACTAAAGGAAAGAGCCCTCGAAATGATTGCTCGGCTTTCCCGGATGGCTCGGCTTGGAGAATATTCCCTTGAATACGAAAAGACAGCCAGCTATATTGACTGGATTACGAGTTTGCCCTGGGCAAAAAGAAGCGAAGACATTTTGGATTTAAAGCACGCAAAAGAAATTTTGGACAAAAACCATTATGATCTGGAAGAAGTGAAAGAAAGAATTTTGGAGTATTTGGCGGTATTAAAGTTACAAAGCCGCAAGGCAGGAGAGTTTCAAGTTGTTAGGGCGCCGATACTTTGCTTTGTTGGTTTGGTAGGGACGGGAAAAACAACTTTAGCTTATTCGATTGCCGAAGCGTTAGGAAGAAAATTTGCTCGAATTCCTCTCGGAGGAATGGGAGATCCGTTGGATTTGCGGGGACAATCGCGCCTCCGTCCTGATGCCGAGCCGGGATTGGTAATAAAAGCCTTACGGCGAGCGGGGACAAAAAATCCGGTGATTTTGTTAGATGAAATCGATAGGGTTACGGAAGAGGGGCGATCAAGTATTATGGGAGTTTTGGTTGAGCTTTTAGACCCCCAGCAAAATTTTGCTTTTCGCGATCATTTTTTAGACTACCCTTTTGATTTGTCTGAAGTTCTGTTTATTGCTACTTGCAATAATACCACTAACATTTCGGTGGCGGTAATGGATAGATTAGAACCGATCCAAATGCCTTCTTATACCGATGAGGAAAAAATTACGATTGGGAAAGATTATATTTTGCCGAGGACGATGAAGGAAATGGGGTTGGAAAAAGAGCAAATAACAATCGCCCCCGATGTTTGGCCAAAAATCGTAAGACCTTTGGGTTATGATGCTGGTATTCGGACGCTGGAGCGAACTATCAACGGTATTTGCCGTAAAGTAGCAAAAATGATTGTTGAGGGGAAAGGGCGACAGTTCTACATCTCAACGGAAAATATGAAAGAATTTTTGCCAAGTTGGTGAAGCTTGATACCTGAATTCTGATACTTTAATTAATTAAACTATTCACTTTAATGATTTAAATCATTAATACAAGATGAATTTTGGAGAAAAGAAGAGAAGATTAAAGGAGGTAGCGAAACAAGTAAGGGAGTGTAAGAAATGCTTGTTGTATAAAAATGCTACTCATCCGGTTCCAGGTGAAGGCAATCCGGAAGCGAAGATTATGTTTATTGGGGAAGGTCCGGGATATTGGGAAGATCAACAGGGTCGGCCTTTCGTTGGTCAGGCGGGAAAATTGTTAGATGAGTTACTCCAATTAATTAAAATCTCGCGGATGGAGGTTTTTATTACCAATGTTGTTAAACATCGACCACTTGGCAACCGTGACCCCCTACCTGAAGAGATTGAAGCTTGCAAAGAATTTTTGGACGCCCAAATAGAAATAATTGATCCTCAAATTATCGTCACTTTGGGGAGGTTTTCTCTGAATAAATTTTTACCCGGAGAGTTTATTTCTAAAGTTCATGGGCAGGCGCGATTTGTCGATTTTGCTGGCAAAAGACGGATTGTAATTCCTATGTATCATCCAGCCGCAGCTTTAAGAAGTGAAAAAATAATGAAAGAATTAAAACAAGATTTTCAAAAGATCCCAAAATTTTTGGAAAATGATGCAATTAAATTTAATAGTTTAATTAATTAAAGTA
>JBNAVS010000084.1:0-2268 GCA_049700235.1 Microgenomates group bacterium | reverse complement strand
AATTTCTAATTGACCTAATCAATGACTAATGTCCAAGCACCAATGACCAAAAATTTTAGACATTAGACATTTAGTCATTGGGATTTGATTAGAAATTAGTAATTAGAAATTAGGAATTAGGAATTAGGAATTCTCTTATGAATCTTTGGTTTTTTGGTTCAGATAAATATTCGCAAATCGTTTTAAACTCTCTTAAAAAAGAGCCAAACATCAAGATTACCAAAATCATCTCTCCCGCTGGGATGAGACATCTCATCATATCAAACTTCCCCCATCCGGATGTTGGGGTCTTGGCTTCTTTTGGGGCGATTGTCCCTCCGGAAATTTTAAATTTTCCTAAAAAAGGAATTTTAAACATCCACCCTTCTTTATTACCCAAATACCGCGGACCTTCTCCTGTCCAAACGGCAATTTTAAATGGGGAGTGGCAAACTGGAGTAACAATTATTAAAATGGATGAAAAGATTGACCACGGCCCGATAGTTGCCCAATTTACTGAGGAAATTTTGCCAACAGATACTTCAGAAAGTCTTTATTTTAGGCTTTTTTCAGCTGGGGCTGAAGTTCTAAAAACGATTTTGCCGGCATACCTGGAGGGACGAATTGAGCTTCGGGAACAAAACCATTCGGCAGCAACTTATACTAAAAAACTAACCCGAGATGATGGCTTTATTCCCCTAAAAAAACTAAAAGAGGCAATGGAAGGTAGAAAAGCCGACCGCGTCGGCCGGCAAATCCGCGCCTTTTATCCCTGGCCCGGAAGCTGGACGGAAATTACGATCCCGGATCGCAAAGCTAAACCGATCCGGGATCGTCAGAATAAGCGCCTGAAAATCTTAAAAGCTCATTTAGAAAATGGAAAACTTATTTTAGATCAAGTCCAACTTGATGGCAAAAAACCAGTAAGCTTCAAACAATTCTGCGAGGGTTACCCCGAAGCGGAATTGGCAAAGTTAGCATCTAAGAATTTTTAGGTTATTTATCCTCTTCTGGCTATGATTTTTCTAACAAATTCTTCCATTTGTTCTTTTCTTTTATCACTAATTGGAGCTAGATGTTGTAAGTTTTCATAAACCTCGCCCGGATTAATCACCTCGCCTTGATCATTTCTCATAATCCCAAACAATTCCTCCAAAAACCGCCGGTTAAAATTTAATTCTAATAGTGCTGGCCTTGCCCGACTAAAAGGCAAAACCAAACCCCCTCTTAACCCACCGGTGAGCAAATTGCCTCTTTCATGGGGCGAGGTATATCCCAAACAAAGAACAATTGTCCCCAGCCAGGGGCAGATTAAAACCGGCTCACCCGCTTTTTCTATTGTTATCTCACATTGAGCCTGAAGTCTATATTTTATCTCAGACATTTCCCGAAGATTATCTGAAGCAACAATTTCAAAATTTTCTGAATCTAAAATTTCCAACCTGGCCGCCAGCTCTCGGGCTCTACTTTCCAGATGTTTATGGTTGCCAACGAAAACAAAAAGCCGGTAACGAGAGTCTTTTTTTCTCAATTCCTCAGCCATTTCCCTCATCACCTTCTCAATATCTTCCCAATTCCCTCCTGCTCCTCCTGTTGAAATCATAACATCCCAGCGCCGGCGGGTATATTTGGCTTCCCCAGGCTTGGTTTTTATTTTCTCTCTCTCCGCTATTGCTTGGTCAAAAACTGACAAAGGAATGGGAGTTTTTAAAGTAGAAACTCTCTCTACCCCAAAAACCTCCTCCAACCATTTCTGATGAGTCTTGTCAAAGGTAGTTGTTTCTATTCCTGGCCGAGCATAATAAGCAAGCCCCATTAAACCGGCATATCCAAAAGGATCAGGAATGACATTAATAATTTTATCTCTCCATTCCTCGCTTCGTGCCAAAGCTCCGGCTGCTGTCGGGTGAGTAGTAATCGCAAAAGAAGCCCCAACGGCTTCAAGAAAATCTTCTAAATCTCTTCTTAGTGGCCTTTCAAAAATGTTAAAAAGTCCGGGTAATTTTGGATAAGCCCACCTAGGTAATTTCGGAAAAGAACCTTTCCCCTCAGGCCTTAAAGATGAACGTTGGGCTTTTTCATATAGCCGACAAAACATCTCAATCAGGGCGCTGTTTCTCGGTTGGGTAACATCAAGAATATCAGCCACAATTACCGGAATTCCTCTTTCCTGCAAACTTTTAGCTACTGCATAAGCTTCAAAAAGGTGGCCCCAGCCTGCTTTAAGGGCGAGAACTACAACCGGCCTTAATTTTAATAAGTTCGTTTCTTGTATTTCTGGAGGAAGCA
>JBNAVS010000083.1:0-2303 GCA_049700235.1 Microgenomates group bacterium | reverse complement strand
AATAAAGCCAACGGTTCAATTTTCCCTTTTTTGTAGGTTTCGGCAATCCGGCGGATTAAAATCTGGGAAACCTGGTCTAAGGAGAGGTCTAAGCGGTCGATTTTGGCGGCTAAAGCGGCAATTTCTTTCTCTAATTCTTCTATTTGTCTTAAGGTCGTGTAAATGCGGGTTGTAGTAAGGTTAATGGCGGCATTAAACTTGGCAATTTCTCCCTGTAAAGTTCTTTTTTGCTCGCCTGTTTTTAAATAAAGGTCACTTAAAATCTTCTCGCATTCTTTCGCCTCATCTAAGCTTAATTCTCTCTTGCCAATTTTTCTTTCACATTCCTCTTGAGTAATAGCCAAAGAATTGGCGGAGAAGATAAACAAAAAGGCAATTAGACAAAAAAGAAGTTTTTTAAAAAAATTGGACATCTCATTTAAGGTATTTTTTCACTGCAAACAAACTACCCAGGCTACCTATCAAAATCCCAACCAAAATCTCTATCCCCAAAATCGCAACCATAAAAAGCAAAGGAACGGGCAAAAGAGGAATTCCTGCAAAAAAATCAACCAATACAGGTGTGGAATACATTAAAAGCAAAAATGCCAATCCCCAACCTAAAACTGCTCCCTCCACCCCATAAAAAATCCCCTCTAAAACAAACGGGGCTCTAATATACCAATTTGTTGCCCCTATTAGCTGCAAAATCTCAATCTCTTCTTTTCTTAAAGCCACTTTCATACCCGTGATTATTAAAACAATCAAAAATGAAATCAAGCCTAAAAAGCCAATCAAAACCGCGCCAATTTTCCGTATCGCATCAGTCCAGGTTTTCAAAGTTTTTACCACATCTTCTTGAAAAATTACTTCTTCAACTCCTGGTTCTTGACGAAGAATTTGGGCAACTTCCCCAAGATAAGCAATATCGGTCGTAGAAACCTCCAAAGAAGCTGGCAATATATTGGCGGTTACCATTTCTAAAAGCAAGGGGTCGGACTTATTTTGCTCCCGGTAAATCTCCAACGCCTCCTCTTTGGAAACATATTTAAGTGTCTTTACCTTGCCAGTTTGGCTTAATTTCTCCTTCAATCTTTCCACTTCCTCAGGCTTTACCTCATCTTTGAAAAAGGCAGTTACCTGGGGTCTGGTTTCAAAAAAACGAAGAATGGCTTGAGAACCGGCAGCGACTAAAACTACCACTGAAGAAAGAAAAAAGGTCAACATCATTATCCCCATCGCTGCCAAGGCCTGATAAGGAGAACGACGAATATGGGTCCAGGCAGTTTTAAGATGGTCTTTCATATAAGTGATACTTTCCTTTCTTTTTATCAGAAATTATTCTCCCTTTGTCAAGTTCAATTACTCTTTCTTGAAAAGTATTGACGATTTCAAAATTGTGGGTAGCCATAATTATTGTTTTTCCCATTTCGTTAATTTTTTTTAAAAGCTTAACAATTTGTCGGGCAGTGCCTATATCTAAATTACCGGTTGGCTCGTCGGCAATAACCACTTCCGGTTTACCTACCACTGCCCGAGCAATACAAACCCGCTGGAGTTCTCCGCCAGCTAGCTGGGCGGGGAAAAAATCAGCTCTATCAGTTAGCCCTACTAATTCTAAAATATTAGCCACTTCTTCGCTAATTTTTTCCTCTTTTTCTCCTAAAACTTTTAATGTTGTTGCCACGTTTTCAAAAACTGTCCGGTCGGCTAAAAGCTTTAAGTCTTGGAAAACAACGCCAACCATTCTTCTTAGTTGAGGTATTTTTTTTCGCGGAATTTTTGTCAAATCCATTCCCGCAACTTCAATTATTCCTTCAGTTGGTAAATATTCTCTTAAAATAAGCCTGGCAATCGTTGTTTTCCCCGCCCCAGACGGACCAATAAGAAAAACAAACTCACCAGGATTAATCTGGAAACTAACACTATCTAAAGCGGTTATTTCGCCAAATTTCTTAGTTACATTTTCAAATTTAATCATCCTTCGTCGCTTTGCTCCTCAGGATAAGTCCTTTTAAAGTCCTTCGGGACAAGAATCCAGTATTTTTACCCGGCCAACATCCATCAACCACGCAGCTTTTTGGCCAGCAAATGTCTCTCCCCAAACTTCAACGCATTTTTCTAAAAACTGATTTAAATCTACAACCGAACTGGTTAAATAAGCGGTTTGAGAAGGTCCCCCAGGACGAATTAGTTTATGACTCCCCTCGGGAATATCACCGTTATCATTTATCTTTAGCCTTCCAAAGGCATAATCCCGAAAAGTCTTAACATCTTTAATACCCACTTCCTTAGGTCCCTCTACCACTTCCGCTCCGCCAGTT
>JBNAVS010000082.1:0-2333 GCA_049700235.1 Microgenomates group bacterium | reverse complement strand
TAGTAAAAGACGGTGATGCCGTTGTTGTTCCTGCCGGCGCCCAACATAATGTGATTAACACCGGCAGCGAACCTTTAAAGCTCTACACCATTTATGCTCCACCTCATCATCGTTATGATGTAGTGCGGGCAACAAAACAAGAAGCCGACGCCGACGCTCCGGAATTTGAGGGCACAACTAGCGAGTAAAAAACATTATTTAAGGTCTGTTCCAGCCGGGATTAAGCTGGATGTTTTGGGCGGTAATGCTGCCGTCGGAGTTTTCTTGGCCAAAAACCGCCACCTTTTCTCCAACCTTTAAATCGTCTTTAGTTGCCTGGGCGGCTTTGTTTATCTGGGTGTTTTCGGAAACAATAACAATCTTGCTTGAGCCATCTTGAAGTTTAACAGTGATTGATTTTTCATCCGCACTAATTATTTCCCCATTAACTGGCCGAAAACCCAGCCGATTAACTCCTTGTTTTCCCCCCATCTGCCCGCCAAATTGTCTTATAAACGCCGGCTGGCGACTTTGCTGATATTTTATTCCGGCGAAAAAGCAGGCACCACCAACAGCGGCAATAATCACGGTAATTATAAGATTGTTTTTCATTTTTCACCTCCCCTCAAATTAAATCTGAAATTCGAATATCGAAATTCGAAACAAATCCTAAATTCTAATTTTCAAATTCTCCAAACAATTTGTTTTGCTAATTGGAATTTTGGACATTTGAATTTGTTTAGGATTTCGTATTTCGTGCTTAGAATTTATTAACCTATTCATATCTTAAGGCCTCAATCGGTTGTAATTTAGCGGCTTTTTGGGCCGGGTACCAGCCAAATAAAATCCCAACGGCAGCAGAAACCCCAAAGGCCAAAATTATTGACGAGGGTAAGACGACAAAAGGCAAACTCATTAATCGAGAAAGAAGAGCAAAAATTCCCATTCCCAACAAAATTCCTAAAATTCCACCAAAAAAAGTAATAATCACCGCCTCCATTAAAAATTGGGTGGTGATAATTTTTTTTGTTGCTCCCAAAGCCTTGCGCAAACCAATCTCCCGGGTTCTTTCAGTTACCGTTACCAACATAATATTCATAATCCCGATTCCTCCAACCAACAAGGAAATGGCGGCAATACCTGCCAAAAGCAAAGTAAAAGTCTGGGTCACTTGAGTCGCCGTACTCAAAATATCTTCTTGTGACATAATTTGAAAATCGGCCGCGGTTGGGTCGGAAAGCCGATGACGCTCCAATAAAAGATATCCTATTTGGTTTTGCGCCTCGGTCATTACTTCTTTGCTGGCAGTTTCCACGGCAATGGTGCTTAAATGGTCAACTCCAAAAACCAATTTTTGAGCCGTAGTTAGGGGAATAAAAACCCGGTCATCCTGACTAAAAAAACCCGCTCCTCCTTTGCTTTTTGTCACCCCAATCACTTTAAAAGCAATTTTGTTGATCCTGACTGTTTCCCCAACAGGATTAGACCCTTCTCCAAATAAATCCGTTACTACCTGTGGACCCAAAACCACCACTTTGGCCATTGTTTCCACATCCCGCTGGGAAATTAAAACACCTTTCTCAATATCAACCTTGCGGACAGAAAAATAGGCGGGGGTCACTCCATAAATTTGAGTATTGGTATTGTTTTTTCCGGCCGTGACTTGAGCATTGCGGGAATACTCCGGAGAAACAGTTTTAACGGTAGTAATTTTTGAAGATTCGGCAATTGCCTTGGCATCATCCTTGGTTAAAGTTGTCGCTCCTCCCATCATTCCTCTTATTCCTCCTTGGGTTACCCTCCCCGGCAGAATTATGAGTAAATTTGACCCCAAAGACTCAATTTGACTTTCAATCAAACGTTGGGAAGCCTGACCCAAAGATAAAAGAGCAATGACGCTGGCAATACCAATCACCACTCCCAAGGCGGCCAAACCGGTGCGGACCTTATTGGCCTTGAAAGTGATTAAACTTTCAGAAAAAAGTTCTTTAAGTTCCATGTTTAAAAAATTCGAAATCCTAAATTCGAAATCCGAAACAATTTTCAAAATCCTAATTTTCAAAATTCAAAAATTTTGGTTATTAGGATTTTGGTCATTTAGTATTGTTTCGAATTTCGTGCTTCGAATTTCGGATTTGTCTCATCTTTAATAATCCTTCCATCTCTCAAATGAATAACTCTTTTCGCATACTCGGCAATATCCGGCTCGTGGGTAATCAAAACAATTGTGTGGCCATCTTTGTTTAATTCTTGGAAAATTCTCATTATTTCTTCAGCTTGATGGGTAGCAATGTTTCCCGTTGGTTCGTCAGCCAAAATTATCGCCGGATTCATCGTTAAGGCCCGAGCAATGG
>JBNAVS010000081.1:0-2471 GCA_049700235.1 Microgenomates group bacterium | reverse complement strand
ATTTAAATGCCTTGCCTTTTATTGACCGTGAATTGACTAAATGGCGGCTTTATGCTTACGAAAACGGAAACTATAAAAGGACTCCGGGAACTTATATTATGGCCGGAAGAGATTGTTGGTGGAGAGCAAATGGGGGTTGCAAATTTTGCGCCTGGACAATTCTTTATCCCCGATGGCAAGTAAGAAGTCCGGAAAATGTTTTGGACGAAATTGGTCAGTTGATTGAAAAGTATCATGTCAGAGAGATTATGGATGACACCGGCACTTTTCCGGTGGGAGAATGGTTAAGGGAATTTTGCCGGGGGATGATAAAAAGAGGCTATCATCGGCAGATTTATTTTGATTGTAATATGCGGTTTGGGGTGTTGACAAAAAAAGATTATCAGCTGATGGCCAAAGCTGGTTTTCGTTTTTTGCTTTATGGTTTGGAATCGGCGAATCAAGAAACTTTGGATCGGTTAAATAAAGGGACTAAAGTTGACCTAATAGAGAAAGAATTACAGATGGCAAAAAAGGCAAATAAAGAAGTTAATGGTCATTTAGAACCCCATGTAACTTGTATGGTTGGTTATCCTTGGGAAACAAAAAAACAGGCCGAAAACACTATTGCGATGACCCGTAATCTTTTTGATAAAGGATTGATAAGCACGCTTCAGGCAACGATTGTTATTCCTTATCCGGGAACGGCTCTTTTTGCCGAGTGCGAAAAAAACGGCTGGCTAAAGACGAAAAATTGGGAAGACTATGATATGCGTCGGCCGGTGATGAAAACAGAAATGAGTGATGAAGAAGTTTTGGCACTAACTCAAGGGATTTATAAATCATTTTTAACCCCGAAATTTTTGTTAAGAAAAATTGCCTCTGCAAGAAGTATTGACGAGTTGCACTTTTTTGTCCGAGCGGGAAAAAAAGTTTGGGGACATTTAAAAGATTTTGCCCGAGAAAAAAATACTTGACAGGGTGCGTTGCTAAAGTTAAGATTATGACTGGAGGTTACAAAAATTGTGACCTTTGGGCTGGAAATGGGAAAGATGGATTTTTTATTAGAAATTTATAAAAAGGGACAAACAGTATTTACTTTTGGAGAAATCGCTCTTTTATTTCCCCAAATTAGTTATCCAAATCTTAAAAGGAAAATCTCTTATTATGTAAAGACGGGAAAGATTTTAAAATTAAGAAAGGGAATTTACGGAAAGGAAAATTTTCATCCTTTTGAGTTGGCTAATAAAATTTACACTCCTTCCTATATTAGCTTTGAGACAGTCCTAAGAAAAGAAGGAATTATTTTTCAAGAAAATTCCGCTATTTTTGTCGCCAGTTATTTAACAAGGAGAATAGAATGTGCGGGAGTGGAGATTTTTTATCGGAAGATTAAAGATGAAATTTTAACAAATCCTAACGGAATCGAAAAAAAGGAGAACTATTTTATTGCTTCAAAAGAGAGGGCCTTTTTAGATGCCGTTTTTGTTTATAAAAATTATTATTTTGACAATTTAGGAAAATTAGATTGGAGAGTGGTTTTTGAATTGCTAAAAATTTATAAAAGCAAAATTTTAGAAAAAAGAGTTGCCCAATATTTTAAAGATTATAAAGAGGAAAATGTTGGATAAAGGAAAACATCAATCAATAATGGTTAATATCTTAAAAGAGTTTTATTCTGATCCAGAATTAAGAGGAGTTTTGGGATTTAAGGGAGGAACAGCTGCTTTTTTGTTTTATGGATTGCCTCGGGTTTCTGTTGATTTAGATTTTGATATTTTAGATGAGGATAAACTGGGGGTGATTTTTGAAAAGGTGAAAAAAGTTTTAGCCAATTTTGGCGCCCTTGAAGAGGCAAGGGAAAAAAGATATACTCTGTTTTTCTTATTGAGTTATAGGAAAGGAGAAAGAAAAATTAAAGTTGAAATTTCAAAAAGAAAAACAATTTCTTCTTTTGAAGTAAAAAATTATTTAGGAATTCCTGTTTTAGTAATGAAAAAAGAGGATATGGCAGCGGGTAAACTCGCTGCCTTACTGACAAGGAAAAAATTTGCCTCTCGTGATTTATTTGATCTTTGGTTTTTTTTAAAAGAGGGGTGGAAAATAAATGAAAATAATGTTAAGCAACGGACAGGTCTTTCTTTACCTCAGGCTTTAAAAAAAGTAATTCAGATAGTCCGTAAGATTCCCAAAACAAAAATCCTAAATGGGTTGGGAGAGTTGCTGGAAGAAAAACAAAAACAAGCTCTTAAGGAAAAGTTGAGGGAAGATTTAATTTTTCAAATTCGTTTGTATTTAAAAGCACGGGAGTGATTTTGATGACGTTAGGGCCATTGATTTCTGTTATTGTTACTACCAAAAATGAAGAAAAAAATATTCGGTAATTGTTTAGAAAGCATTTTAAGAGATATAGAGCCAAAGAAGTATAGAGATTTAGAGCTAAAGAAACATAGGAATTTAGAGAAAAAAATCTAAATTTCTAAATCTCTATA
>JBNAVS010000080.1:0-2508 GCA_049700235.1 Microgenomates group bacterium | reverse complement strand
TTTTGTCCAAATATGCTTGAGCAATATTTTGGACAACAATTTGGTGGGGTGGGAAATCAGGTTGACCGATTTGTAAGCGGATAACCGACCGACCGGTTTTTTTCTCCTGTTGGGCGGCATAATCACCCCAAACAAAGGCACCTTCGGCATAAAGCTGATTAAAGTCAGATGTTAAAAACATAAAGCGTCTAATTAACTTCTAACATTTAACCTCTTTATGTTAAGGTCCGTCCTTTAGTAAAGGACGGACCTTTTAAGACTCAATAACTTTCTTGCCTTCTCGGCGATGTGTTCACCGGATAAACCAAAGGCGTAAATTAACTCCCATGGCTGACCAGTTTCACCAAAACGATCTTCAATGCCGATTCTTAAAAATTTAATTGGTTTATCTAAATTGGCCTCTAAAATCACCGCCGCTACTTTATCACCCAAGCCTCCTTTTTGATGTTCTTCAGCAGTGATAATTGCCGGTGTTTCTTGAGCACAGCGGATAATTGTTTGTTTATCCAGAGGTTTAATCGTATGCATATTGACGACTCTAGTTTCCAAATGAAACTCTTTTTTTAATATCCAGGCGGCTTTTAAAGCTTCGGCAACCTGGGGTCCGCAGGCAATAATCGTTAAATCTTCATTTTCATTTCTGTAATTATTGGCCGGATAAATGTCAAAAGCGGACAAAAAATCTTCTTTTTCTTTACGAAAACGGTAAATATTAGCTATGCCAAAAATAAAAGGGGTGTCAGGGCGGGTGATTATCGGTGTTGCTTCCCGGGCAAAACGGATATATTTTGGGGAGTTGATCTTGAGCAAAAGATAAAGGGTGGCTTTTTCTGTTTCCAGACTATCAGCCGGGACAACCATTTTCATGTTGGGCAAAACCGAGACAACAGAGATTTCCTCCAGCGATTGATGGGTTGGGCCGTCTGGACCAACAGAGATTCCGCCGTGAGCTCCGCCGAAAAGAACATTAAATTCTCCGTAACAGACAGTGGTTCTCATTTGATCGGCATTTCTTTGGGAAATAAAAACACCATAGGTTGACATTAACGGCGATTTTCCTTCTTTAGCTAAACCAGCGGCAACCGAGGTGGTGCTTTGTTCGGCAATGCCCATGGAAAAAAAGCGATTTTTTCTTTCCGGATGATTAGCATAAAATTCAGTGACTTTTACTGACTCAGAAATGTCATTACCTAAAACCACTACCTTTTTGTTTCCACCGGCTTTTTCCAAAGCTCTTCCAAAGCCAAGCCGAGTGGGTTCCATTGACACTTTCATTATTGGTTGGCTGTTCCAATAATATTGGTGTTTGAAAACCGGTGTTTGGGCTTTAATTTTTTTATCAATCTTTTGTTGATATTGTGAAGCGGTTTTTTTAAATTCCTTAAGATTAATTTTATCCTCAACTTTTAATTCTTTTAGAGCTTGGATTAATTGGTCTTCGTTGGGAGCTTTTCCGTGCCAGCCAGCCACATTTTCCATGAAGGAAACTCCTTTTCCTTTGATAGTTTTGGCAATTATGGCTATTGGTTT
Source organism: Microgenomates group bacterium (assembly GCA_049700235.1). Classification (GTDB taxonomy): domain Bacteria; phylum Patescibacteriota; class Microgenomatia; order PFEM01; family JBNASD01; genus JBNAVS01. The sequence goes on along the minus strand of JBNAVS010000080.1, from coordinate 978 downwards.
GCCTTTGGTTTTTTTTGCCTGATTAAAGGTTTTTAAAATCTCATCGATATTGTGGCCGTCAATAACAAAAACTTCCCAGCCAAAAGCTTTTAGTTTTTCATCCATTGGATCAAGCTTTAAAACCTTTTCTGTGCAGCCGTCAATTTGCAGATAATTGCGGTCGATAACAACAATCAGATTATCCAGTTGATAGTGGTTAGCCTGAAGCGCCGCTTCCCACATCTGACCTTCATTCCATTCGCCATCACCGGTGATAACATAGGTATAAAACTTTTTTTTGTCTAATTTAGCGCTTAAAGCAACACCAACACCGATACTTAATCCTTGACCCAAAGAACCAGTTGAGGCCTCTACTCCGGGTAATTTTAGATGGTGGGGGTGGCCTTGAAATGGACTGGCAAATCGCCGAAGAAGGGCTAACTGATTGACAGGAAAAAATCCGGCAAAGGCTAAACCGGTGTAAAGAGCAGGGGCTTTATGACCAGCAGAAAAAATAATGCGGTCGCGGTTTTGCCATCTTGGATTTTTAGGATCAAGGTTGGCAATGTTTAAATATAAACAGGCACAAACATCCATTATCGATAAAGAACCACCGGGATGGCCAGAACCGGCAAGAGTTATGGCTGTTAAACAGACACCGCGCATTTGGTTGACTATTTCTTTTAACTGGGAAGACGAATATTTTTTCAGGATTTTGTTTTTTTTAGAGTCAAATAATGGCATAGGTTATTTTAAATTTTGCCAATCTTTTTGAAAAAGGTCAATTCCTTTTTCGGTTAAAGGGTGCTGATAGAGTTGTTTTAAAACTTTAAAAGGAACAGTGGCGATATGGCAACCGAGTGTGGCTACATGTTTCACGTGGTCTGGGTGGCGGATTGAGGCGGCGATAATTTCCGTTGGAAAATTATACTGGCGGTAAATAGTTAAAATTTCTTCAATTAGCTTTACCCCTGATTGACCAACATCATCAAGTCTTCC
>JBNAVS010000079.1:0-2580 GCA_049700235.1 Microgenomates group bacterium | reverse complement strand
ATTCGGGCTGTTGGGAAAAGAGGAGTTTTGTGTCTGCTTTCTGATTGTTTGCGGGCGGAAAATCCAGGTTTTACTCCACCTGAAGCGAAATTAGAGGAAATGTTTGAGAAGGAAATGGCCAGTTGTCGAGGAAAATTTTTGGTGACGACAATTTCTTCCAATATCTCGCGCTGGAAGCAGGCAATTGCAGTTTCCCTCCGGGCAGGAAGGAAGGTGGTTTTAATTGGCCGCTCAGTTAAAGAAAATATCAAACTGGCGGAAAAATTGGGTTATCTTAAATTTCCCCCCGGGACTTTTGTGGGAGAAAAGGAGATTAAAAACTTTTACCCAAATCAATTAACTTTACTGGTTGCCGGCAGCCAAGCCCAGGCGGGTTCATCTTTAGATAAAATTGTTGCCCGGGAATTTGATTTCCTTAAAATTAACCCCGGCGACAAGGTAGTTTTTTCCACCGATTATATTCCCGGAAACGAAAAAGCAATCTATCAACTAATTGATGATATTTATCGGCTTGGGGGAGAAGTTGTCTATCAGGATATTCACAGCAATGTTCATGTTTCTGGCCATGGTTCCCAGGAAGATTTAGGAAAGTTGATGGAGATGGTTAATCCCCGCTTTATGATTCCTATAGGAGGGAATTTTCGCCATATGGTTGCCTACCAAAAATTAGCAATGATAAAGGGTTTTAAGCAAAACCAAGTGCTTTTACCCGACAATGGTCAGGTAGTTGAGTTTTTTCCAAGTCAAAAAGTAAAGATTTCTCGAAGAATTGAAACCCGCGAGGTTTTAGTTGACGCTTTGGGAGTAGGTGATGTAGGAAATGTTGTTTTGCGAGATAGAAAAATTTTAGCCACAGAGGGAATGGTAGTTGTTGTTATTCCTCTTGATCAGGTCACCCACACCTTACAGGGTGATCCGGAAGTAGTTACCCGGGGCTTTATTTACATTAAAGAAAATTTGCCCTTTTTGAAGCAAACTAAAGAAAAAATTCGTCAGATAGTGAGGCGAACTAAAGGGAGAAAGGTGAATTACCGTTTTGTTCGGAGAGAAGTACAAGAGGAGTTAGAGAAGTTTTTCTTCAAAAGTACTGGCCGCCGACCAATGGTTCTCCCGGTAATAATTGAGATTTGAGGATCTTCCAGGTATAATTCTTTTAGGAGGATTTATGGCAAGGGGAAGACGGAGAAAGCCATTTAAATTAAAGCTCAAAAAGGCGACTGTTTATACTTTTTCTTCGGTTACTCTTTTTGCTTTGGCAGGACTAATCATTCTTTCTTTTTCTCGCCAGGGAAAGTTTCTTGCTAAGCTTTGGTTGATTTTAACTCATTATTTTGGTTGGGGAATAATATTTATTCCTTTTTTATTGATTTTGGCTGGGTTGATGCTTTCCCGGCTGCAATGGCGGATTACTCAGCCAAATGTTTTGGTGGGGGGGATAATTCTTTTGATTTCTTTCATTTCTCTGACAAAAGCTGGGGTAGTTGGTTTTGAAATTTGGCAAAACTTAGCCGTTTTTCTTACTAATCTTGGGGCAGTTTTAGTGCTTTTAGGATTTATTTTTATTGGTTTTGTGATTACTTTTGAAACCTCATTGGAGGAGATTCTTCTTTTTACTGCTTCTCTTTTCTCTTCACTTAAAAAGGGTTTGGAGGTAATCAAAAAATTTTCTGAAAGGAAAAAGATTCAACCATCGCCAGTTTTGCGAAAAGTCATTATCTCTCCCTCCCAAGAGGAAGCGCCTAAGAGTAAGAAAGTTGAAGCGGAGTTTGGTGGGCAACCGAAAGCAAGGGAGCCGTTAATAGAAGGGCAAATTTGGAAATATCCGCCGTTAGATTTATTAGCCGATAGGGTTTCTGGCAAAGCCGAACGGGGAGATATTAATAAAAATGCGGAGATCATTGAAAAAACTTTAGAATCTTTTGGAATCTCTGCTAAGGTTGCTGAAGTGAATCTCGGACCGGCAGTGACCCAGTACGCTTTAGAAATTGCCTTAGGGACGAAACTTTCGAAAATTACCGCTTTGTCTACTGATTTGGCGATGGCCCTCGCCGCCCCTACCGGTCAGATAAGAATTGAGGCCCCAATTCCCGGTCGCTCTTTGGTTGGTGTAGAAGTTCCTAATCACTCAACAGAATTTGTGACTCTAAAACAAATGCTGACCTGCGAAAAAATGAAAAAAGCAAAATCTAAATTGACAGTTGCCTTGGGTTTGAATGTTTCCGGAGAGCCGGTGATTGCCGATATTGGAAGAATGCCCCATATTTTGATTGCCGGATCGACGGGTTCGGGAAAGAGCGTTTGTATTCATTCCTTTATTACTACTATCCTTTTCCGGGCTTCTCCTTGGGAGGTAAAATTTATTTTGGTTGATCCCAAAAGGGTTGAGCTGACCCAATACGAGGGAATTCCCCATCTTTTGACTCCGGTTATTGTTGACCCGGGAAAAGTTTTGTCAGCCTTAAGATGGGCAATTTCCGAGATGGATAGAAGATATAAATTGTTTGCCGAAGTAGGGGTAAGAAATATTGATGCCTATAACGAACTTTCGGGATTTGCCGCCTTGCCTTATATTTTGATTAT
>JBNAVS010000078.1:0-2693 GCA_049700235.1 Microgenomates group bacterium | reverse complement strand
TCCCCCTGGCGGCACAAGAAGGCAAGGAGGTCAAAAATATCTCCATGGCCGGGATAGACCGTTGTCTTTCCAGGGAGCTTTAAAAGTTTTTTGATTGAATTTTTTAATTTTTCTTCCGACCCGTAGGAAAAATCTGTCCTCCCAATACCATCGGCAAAAATTGTATCCCCGGAAAAAAGCACGCCTGGGCTGTAAAAGCTCACTCCTCCCGGTGTATGCCCTGGAGTTTCGATTACCTTTAGACTTTCTTTTCCAAATTCAATCTTATCGCCTTCTTTGAGAAATTTATCCGGGGGTAAAATAGCTTCTGTGGCACTCCCGGTAAAAAACTTTGCTGTCCGGCTGGCCCGTTTTAATAAAAATAAGTCCGCCCGATGAAGCCCAAAAGGAATATTAAATGCCAATTTTAGCTCTGCTGCCGCCAAAATGTGATCAAAATGGCCGTGGGTTGCTAAAATATACTTTGGGGAGAGATTAAAATCAGCAATTCGGCGGATAATATAGTCGCCGTCGTCTCCCGGGTCAATGATTATTGTCTCTAAGCTTTCTTCATCCCAAACCAAATAGCAATTTGTAGACAATTGACCGACTACTACCTGTTCAATTTTCATAAAGCTCAAGCAGTCTTTACTTTTGTTGCTTTTTTAGTGACCTTCTTTCGGAGGTAATATAGCTTTGCTCGGCGGACATTCCCTTTCTTTTTTACTTTTATTTTTGTTATCCAGGGAGAGTTTAGGGGCCAGATTCTTTCCACTCCTACTCCCCCTGGGGCAATTTTTCTGACAGTAAAAGTTTTGTTTTCTCCTTTTCCTCGAATTGCAATTACGATTCCCTCAAAAGGTTGGGTTCTTGTTTTCCCACTTTCGATTATTTTTTGCCAGACAACTACCGTATCGCCAACATTAAAACTTGTTTCTCCAAATTTTGCCTGATTTGCCATAGAGTGTATTTTAGCACGCTTTAATAAATTCTACAAACAATATTTCATTCCTGCTTTTTCAAATTGCCTTCATTTCTAGGTTGAACCAATGATTTTTTTGATTTTTTCTTGTAATTCTTGATTACAATTTACCCCAAAAGACAAAGCCATCCTTTTTTCTTGTCCCAGACTATCAACAAAAACCAAAACGATTTTAGCCCTACCTTGATTTTGTTTTAAAAGTTTATTCAGTTCAACCAGCTTTTTGGGAGAAATTCTGGCGGGAATTCTAATTTCAAAATCAAAATCCCGCTGATTAGGTGTTTTCTTGTCATCTTTAGTAGCTTCTTCTAATGGCTGAGCTTTTTCAATTAAAACTGAAAGTTTTTTTTCTCGGGATTCCACCCGCCCTTCGACAACTACTAACCTGTCTTTGATCCAGCAAGAACGGGTTCGGCTAAAAATCCGGGGGAAGACAACTGCTTCTATCAAGCCAGTGTCATCCTCCAATTTTACAAAAGCCATTTCCTGATTAGTATTTCGGGTGAACACTACCCTTAAATCGGAAACAATGCCAGCAATTTTTATTCTTTGATTTTGGTGCTCATCTTTGTCAAGCTGGTAAATTTTATGGCTCCGGTAACTATCAATCTTGGCTAAAACTGAAGTTAAAGGATGCTCGGTTAAGTAAAATCCCAAAAGACTTTTTTCAAGTGACAACAATTCCTCCCGGGTAAATTCTTCCATCTGGGGTAAATCATCTTCAAATGAGACATCTGCCCCTGGATTATTATCAAAAAGGCTAACCTGACCATTTGCTTTTTGCTTTTGTAAGGCCGCCCCCTTTTCTCTAATTTTATCCAGCGCCGAAAGCATTGCTGCCCGCTTACCAAACCTATCCATTGCCCCAACCTTAATTAAACTTTCCAAAACTTTTTTATTTACTTTCTGGGAATCTACCCTTTGACAAAAATCTGTCAAAGATTTAAACTCCCCTCCAAATTCTTTGGCCTCTAAAATCGCTTTTATTGCCGCTTCCCCTACATTTTTAATTGCCGAAAGTCCAAAACGGATTGCTTTACCGTTTAAAGAGCTTGGTTCATCTTCGATAGTAAAACTTGCTTTCGATTTGTTAATGTCCGGTGGTAAAACGGCAATTTTCATTCGCCGACATTCCTCAACTGCTAAAGTGAGTTTCGCATCTTTGGTCGGGCCGGAGGCACCAGTTGCTTCCGCTGTTAATAAAGCGGCCATAAATTCAACCGGGAAATGAGCCTTCAAATAGGCTGTTTGATAGGCAATCATTGCGTAAGAAGTTGAATGAGCCTTGTTAAATCCGTAGCTAGCAAATCTTTCAATTAAGGCAAAAACATTTTCCGCCACCTCCTTTTTATATCCCAACTTTACCGCTCCCTCAATAAACTTTTTCTTTTCTCTTTTCATAATTTCTTTCTTCTTTTTTCCAATTGCTCGACGCAACATATCTGCCTCACCTAAACTATAGCCCGCCATTTTATTGGCAATCTGCAAACATTGCTCTTGATAAACAGCAATTCCGTAGGTTTCTGCCAAAATTGGCTTTAAATCAGGATGGGGATAATGAACTTTAGAGGGATTTTCTTTGCCGGCAATAAACTCATCGATAAACTGCATTGGCCCAGGTCTAAACAAAGCAACCATTGCGGCGATATCAGAAAACTTAGTGGGTTTAAGTTTCAAAGCTAATCTCCTCATTCCCCCGCTTTCAAGCTGAAAAATCCCGGTTGTTTCCCCC
>JBNAVS010000077.1:0-2786 GCA_049700235.1 Microgenomates group bacterium | reverse complement strand
TAAAGATATTTTATTCGCGGGGAAAAACTTTTCTGATGATGTTTTTTATCGGCGGTAACCAAAAAGCATTTCTCTTTTTCGGCCACGACAATAAACAAAGCATCGTAGGCAGCAATTTTAAACTTTTCTGAATAAACAGCTGATTCTTTTACTAATTCTTCGCTTAAAGGAACAAGGGTAATTCCTAAATTGTAAAAAGCAGATAATGCTTTTTCCAAAATTTTACCCTTAAATCCAGCCCCGAAGAACAAAGCATTCGCCAGCTCCAATCCAACGATCTGGGGAGCAAGAAGTTTTAATTTTCCTTGGCGATATTCTTCCAAAAAATTAAGGGCTTTTTGACTATCCTTTTCCTCAACAAACCATTTAACGACTACTGAAGTATCTAAGACTACCTTCTCCATTTTTTAATTCTTTCTTCCCTCATTAAAGAAACATAATCGGAAATAGAGGTTTTTTTTGCTCGTCCAAATTTGTTTCTAATATCCTTGATTGCCGCTACCGCGGCGTCGATTTTGTTTTCCTCTACTTCACCAGACTGCAACCGGCGGTACCTTTCTGGAGCTAAAGCCACAAACAACAAATCTTGGTTACGCATTATCCAAGCCTCTTCGTTTTTAACTAAAATCTCTTCCAAGGCATCAATGTCGCGCCTCAATTGGGTAATAGAAATGATTTTAGGATCGAATTGTTGCATTTTCATATACAATAATATATACACTAATAGCAATAAATTTGTCAAGGGGGAATTATTTCTGCATTTTATAAAGCTTTTTTGCTTCGGCTAGGGTGGTTGCCTCCTGAGGAGATTTATCCTCGCGGAAGCGCAAAAGCCGGGGAAAACGCAAAGCCAAACCAGCGGTATGAACTGGAGAAATAGTAATATTATCTGCCTCAATTTCCGCCACTAATTGGGGCTGACACCAAACATCGGGAGTTAAATTTTTATCAACTTTATACTCCTTTGGTTGACTTTTAACTTTTAACTTTTGACTTTTAACTTTTAACTCTCGCCACTGCTCATCGGTTAAGCCGGTACCGATTTTGGAAATTGTCAAAAATCTGTCCGAATTTTCTGACTCCCGAATCCCCACCAAAAACGCCCCAATTCCAAAAGCCGCCCTTTTTCCCTTACCCTTATAATATCCCATCACCACACAATCTAAAGTATCCGCCAACCCCCCTCCTCTTTTTCCTTTTTTCTCGGCTTTAAATTTCACCCAAGTATAACCCCGCCTTCCCGGTTCATAAGGCGACTGCCATTTTTTAACTACCGCTCCCTCCAAACCAGCGGCAATTTGCTCATCATGAAACCGACGGAGTTCCGAAGGACTATCAGTAACAATCTGAGGGGTTAAAACAATCCGCTGGTTTTTTGGCGACAAGGCTTGCTCCAAAATTTTCCGGCGTTTCTCCAAGGGAAAATCTAACAAACTTTCTCCATCTTTGTACAAAATATCAAAAACAAAATATTTTAAAGGAATTTCTTTTGCTTTTTTGCCAATTTCATATTTTCGCTTTCTTTTGATTGTTTCCTGAAATGGTAAAAACTTCCCCGTTTTCGGGTCAAAACCAATCGCCTCACCATCAAAAATCGCTTCTTTTACCTTTACTTCTTTGTTTAGTGCCCCAACAATGTCTGGAAACATCGCCGTGACATTTTCTAAATTCCGGGTAAAAATCCAGACATTCCGGGAATGAACCTCTGTTGGCCTTCCGTAAGAACGCCGGTAATGTACTTGAAGTCTGGTGCCATCAAATTTCGGTTCGGCGGCAACCAGGGCCATTTTTTCAATCATCTCCTCTGGTGTTGGCAACCGCTGACAAAGCGCCGGCATAATCGGAATCCCTAATTGCGGTTTAATTTTTTTCAACTCTTCAAAAATTGTTTTAATTTTTAAATTTTTAATTGTCATTTTTAGTTTTTCATTTTTAATTTTTAATTCTTTAGCGATTTCCCCCACATCCGCCCTAACATTATAGGCCGCCTCGATTTCCTCTCTTTTGCTTTTGTCGCCAACAAGCATCCAAGACAAAGCATCCAAAATCGTTAGTTCGGAAAAGCCTAAACGCAACCGGCCCAAGGGAATTCGGACAACATATTTGGCACTTAAGGGATCTAAATCGTTTATCAGCCCCACCATCTTGCCTATTTTTCTTTCCACTGACCCCTCGCCCGACTCTTTGGCTATTTCCAAAAGCCGCTGGTATGTTTCCACTATCGAAAGATTTAACATTTTAGATTTGACATTTGAATCTTGAGTTTTGAGATTAAATACCGTATCTCCCAAATCTCCGGTATTTTTAAACTCTTGACGAATTTTTTCTTCAGACTTTCCAAAAGCCTGGGCCAAAACCTTAATCATTAATTTCTCCGCCAAATTAAATTCCACTCCGGCATATAAAGGAGCCAACCGGCCCAAAGAAAGATAACAAATTTTGTCTACCTCCTCGGCGCTAGCCTCTTTTAGTAACGAAGCCAAAATCTCGGTAATTTTCAACCGTGAAGAAGTTGCCTCTAAGGCAGAAAAATAATTGGCCAGTTTTGCGAATTTCATTTCAGATAGCTTGAGAAGAAAACAAAGGCAAAAATCACCACCCAAATAAAAACTACCCCAAAAACAATAGAAGCCCAGCCCTGTTTCTCATCTTTCAAAACTTTGTTCAATCCCTCGCCTATTAGCGTCAAATCAAACAAGGTCGGCAAAACCAAAATCATATACAAAAACTGCGGATCAGTCGCTTTCATTAAACCCCTTAAACTTTTTAAACCCTTAACCTATTTT
>JBNAVS010000076.1:0-2859 GCA_049700235.1 Microgenomates group bacterium | reverse complement strand
GGCAAGAACCTGTCCCGTGGTAACCGGCTGTTTTCCTACTCCAAAAATCTCCACTTCTCCGCTCCGTGGTTGGCTAAAAAAGGAAATGTCTTCTTGGGTAATTTCTACTTCAAACCACAAACTTCCCGTTTCTAAAATTTTAAAAGAATACGAAGCTGGGGTAATATACATTCCCGGCGCTAAATTACTATCATCCAAAATCACCCCTTCAACCGGCGAAAAAAGGTCTGTTTGGTCCAATCGCGCCTTTGCCAATTCAACCTCTTTCACTGAAGCATTCAGTTGGGCCTGTTTTTCCATCTTTAAATACTTGGTCAAATCATCGGCGGCTCCGCCCTTTTGAAGATTAAAAATTTCAAAATCCGCCCTTACCTTTTCATAATCCGCCAGCTGCCGGTCCAGCTCTGTCTGAAAAATCTTTTTCTCCAAAGCCGCCAGCAGTTCTCCTTTTTTGACATAATCGCCGGTTTTCTTCAAAACCCTTTCCGTTTTCCCCGACAAAGCAAACCTCACCTCAACAATCCTTCCTTTTATTTCTCCTTTAAAAACTTTTTGTGTCATCTTTAAAATTTTATCACCTCCCTTCTCTGCAAATCGGACAAATCCGACCAATAAGACCAATTATCTTTCCCCCAAATTTCTCCCAGGAAAAATTTTTTGCCTGTTTTAGTCCGGCTGCAGAAAGTCTCCGGCGCACCGCAGGATTTTTAGCCAATCTAATCATCGCCTCAGCAATCGCCGCAACATCTTTTGGGTTCACTAAAATTCCCGCCTCTCCTACCACCTCTGGCTGGCTGCCGCTATTTCCGGCAATCACCGGACAGCCGCAAGCCATTGCCTCTAACAAAGTCAGACCAAAACCTTCATATAAAGAAGGAGAGACAAAAGCCAGCGCTCCTTGGTATAAACTAACTAACTTTTTTTGAGAAACATAGCCTAAAAATTTTACTTTATTCTTAAGGCCAAGACGGGCAACAGTCGGCTCAATTTCTTTATCTATCCACAAATCCCCGCCGGCAAAAACAAAAGGAATATTCTTGCCTGTTTTTTTTAAAAACAAAGCATAAGCCTCCAAAATTCGGGGGATATTTTTAACTGGCTTTAGGGCGCCGACAAAAAGAAAATAAGGAGCTTCTCTTTGAGCCTGTTGTGGCCGGAAAATCGCATCATAACCTCCGCAAACAACTTTAATTTTCTCCGGAGATATCCGATAAAACTTAATCAAGTCTTTTTTGGTCTCCAAAGAAAGGGTAATGATTGTCTGGGCTTTTTGGGCGGCGTGAGCGGTAACTCTTCGCAACTGGTCATAAGATTGCGGATAGCATTCTGGATAATGCTCAAAGGCTAAATCATAAATAATCACCAGCGCCGGACAAGGACAAAAAGCAGGCAAAGACTGCGAAAGCCCCAAAAACACATCAGGTTTATCTTTCAAAAGTCGCAACGGCAAGGCAAAGTAATTCCAACCAAAAGCCGGCCGGACAACAATATTTCTTACTTTCGGCCCAAATTCTTTCATTACTTCCGGGGGAATTGCCCGAAAGCTATAAAGCAAAACCTCCCATATCTCCCCTATCTCTCTTATCAAATTAAAAGCTACCTGATAAACCCCAACTTTTAGTCTTTCGTCCGTCACCCCTAAACAACCGGCATCAATCCCAATTTTTAACCCCCTAAAATCCCTAACCGCCCTAAAATCCCTAACCCCGGCCGCTATCCCCCAAAACGGCGTTACTACCGACCGCAAACTGACCTCTCTACCAAACATACAGCGCAAAAACCACTGCCAGCGGCTCAGCCAAAAAATCGGCCACCAAAACCAGGCAATATGCTTTAAGCAAAAATAAGTCTCGCTTTTGAAGAAACCATAATACCACTTTAGCCTTCCTTCACTTTTACGAAAACCTCCGGTTTCTGCCCGCAAGTGGACCAATTCAGCTTTTGGCTCAAAAATAATTTTGTAGCCCCTCTCTCTTGTTCTTATTGCCAAATCAGAATCTTCCCTAATCGGCCCGGAAAAATTTTCGTCAAACCCGCCAATTTTCTCAAAAACCTCCCTTCGCCAAGAGGCATTACAGGTAATGGCATCAAAAATTTCCTGTTTTATCTTTGAGGAAAAGCCGCCGGTATGATAACCCCAAGGAGTAATCCGGCCAACATTTCTTCTCTCAGGCTCTTCTTTTTGTCCCACCGTTATTATCCGACCAACAACCGCCCCAATTTTTTTGTTTTGATAATTTGCCCTATGGGCAGAAATCAGCCCCGGCTGGCACTCAACATCATCGTCCAAAAAAAGTAAAATTTCTCCCTTTGCTTTTTTAACTCCAAAATTTCGCGCCGCCGCCACATTTGGAGAAAGACCGGAAAACAAGCGAATTTGCCGACGGTATTTTTTCAAAAATCTCTCTTTTTCCGGAAACTTTTTATCCGACTGGTCAACAACAATAATTTCAAAATTAGAATCATCCTGGGTAAACAAACTCTCCAGCGTCCGCCTCAAAGGCTCATCCCGGTTATAAGTCGGGATTATCACCGAAACCATCGGCCTTAAACTCCTTAAACCCTTTAAACCTTTTAAACTTTTTAAACCTCTTAAACTTTTCATCCCCTCCCCACCTCCTCAAAAACTTTATGTATCTGCCTTACCCACCTTTCTTCGCTAAAATATTTTTTCACTCTTTCTCTTGCCGCTCTTCCCATCGCCTCTCTTTTCTTTTTATCTTTAAGTAAATTAATAATAATCTCCGCCAGCTCCTCCGGCGTTTCGTTTTTAAACAAATACCCAGTTCTTCCCTGAACCACCAATTCCCGATTTCCCCCAATATCCCTCGCCACCACCGGTATTCCCATCGCCATCGC
>JBNAVS010000075.1:0-2931 GCA_049700235.1 Microgenomates group bacterium | reverse complement strand
AAATGGGAGCTGTTAAATCATTAAAAATGTAACCCAAATGATTTAAATATGGTAGCCTTTTGAGAACTGAGACCCATTTTCCGGACCACCTTTTGCTCTTCTTAAGCTATAATTTAGGTTTTCTAATTGTTAGCTAACGATACGCTGTAATGTAATTCCTTTAGCTTCTTTTAAGTGTGGAGCTGGTGTTTTATAGTTTAAGTTCAAATATACTCTTAAAGCGATATTTTGTCAAAACTCCTCTTTTGATTCTTTTGTTAAAATTTTCCACCATTCCATTAGAGACCTTCACGCCTTAGGGGTATGCAAAGTGTATAGTTTTCCCACCCTAAGGTGTCCGGTACAAAATCGGGGTCAAGTATCCAACTCGAAGTTTGTCTTACTATAGCAAGTAGAACTTTAAGTTCCGCGCCTTTTAATTTGGCATTCCAGCCATTTATTATTTCATGAAGTAATTTTCCTCAAATCCAGCAAAATTTCGAAATACTCCCTTGCCGTAGGAACACTCTCAAAAACCCTCATTTCCCTTTTCTTTCCCGATAGTCCCAAAACCAAACCGCCCATTTGTCCGCCAACTCCTATTCCTCTTTTTTGCCCAAACTCATCGTCAACCTTATATGTTCCCCCCACAATTGCCACTCTTCCTTTTCCGCCTCGCTCAAAATAAAGATACTCTCTTTGATGGCTGTGTGCCAGATAGATAACATCGGCATCGGGATAAGCGTGTTCCATAAACCTTTTGCACGCATTTGTTGGATTAAGCTTGCTAAAGCCCCAAAACCTATGAGTTAAGGCAATCTTATATTCTTGACCTCCATATTTTAAGATTAAAAGTCCTCCGCAATTAAAAATAGGGCAGGACAAATCTCTTAACCAAGTTCCTTCGAAAGAAAGTCCGCCTCGTTGAATAAAGTCCTCGTGATTCCCGAAGGAAATTCCCAACAACTTTTGCCTGCTGTCCAATTCCTTTAATAGGCTTCTAACCAATAAAGCTTGCTGTTCTGGGGAAATAGCATCCTCGTAAACTCCAGCCGCTTGGACTGTATCTACCAAAAAGTTATCAACCTGGTCTCCATTGGTAATAACATAAAAATTAGCAGTATCCCTGACTAACTGATAGTCCCTGATTAAAGCCTGATAATCGGTAAAGACGCTTCCTGCGTGAACATCATTTAGAAGCCAAATGAAGATGGGCAAATCAGGATAGGCAGGTCTAACCTCAACTGTTGCTTCCCTTTGTCCAACTTGTTGTTCTTCCCAAAGTCTTCTTGCCTTGCTTAAATGGGCTAAAATCTGTTCGGGGGAAATGGTAGCTGGTTTTTTGTCTTTGTAAATTACTCCACTTCCCTCCTTTTTAGCAAGGATTTCCGAGATTGGAATTTCTCCTCGTGGAGTCCATAATGTTTCTTTCATTCTTTTGGTTCCAGGACAACTTTTTTACCCACTCTTTCTTTAATTCCCTTTTTTATCCTTTCCCAAACTTCTTTTTCTCGCATATTTGTTTCCTATCTGATATACTCCCACCGCAATTGTTCTGGTCTATTTTCAATATGCCGCTTTAATATCTCTTGCCCCCTCTATTACTACGGAGGATAGCAGAGAACTAACAATAAGCAAAATTTTCTTTTCGGATTGGGACAGGTTTTCGGAAAGTTTTCAAGATTCTTATTTTGTTTTTATTTTACAAATGTCTTTCAAAAAAGGTCAATAGGCAATTAGGTTTTTATATTCAAATCCTCCTCGCATTTCAAGCAGCGACCGTTTTTGTCAACTCCTAAAATCTTCACTGAATAGCCGTCGCGGCGGATAGCCAAGTTGCCGCATTTTGGGCAAAAAGTGTCGTCTTCGCTTTGGACCGGCAAATTGCCAATATAGACAAATTTCAACCCTTCCTTAAGGCCAATTTCTCTGGCTTTATATAAAGTTTCTGGAGGAGTAGGGGGGACATTGGTAAGTTTGGCATAGGGGAAAAAACGAGTAACATGCCAAGGAGTCTTTTCTCCGAGATTTTCCTTAATCCAGTGGGCAATAGCGGCAAGAGTTTTTTGGTCATCATTCCAACCAGGGATGATGTTGGTGACGCACTCGATGTGAATTTTTGGGTAATTATTGTTAACATATTTTGTGGTCTCAAAAATTGGGGCCGCTTTAGGAACATTAATTAGTTTTTGATAAAATTTATCGTCAAAGGATTTGAGGTCTACTCGGTAGACATCCAAATAGGGAGCAATAAGGTCAATAGCCTGGGGTGTAGCATAGCCATTGGTTACCCAGACGGTATACAAAATTTTCGAATTTTCAAATTTTCGAATTTTCAAATTTTTCGCTAATTTAAAAACATCCAGCGAATACTCCAGCCAAATTGCTGGTTCGTTGTAAGTAATCGCAATCCCCGCCGATTGATATTTATAAGCTAAATTCACTAATTCATCTGGACTAATTTTTTGGCCATATTGAGCCTCGGTAACACCGTTAGCCCAGGAAATTTCCCAATTTTGGCAAAAGGCACATCTAAAATTACAGCCAAAAGTGCCAGCGGATAAACAAAGCGAGCCGGGAGCAAAATGAAAAACCGGTTTTTTCTCAATTGGGTCGTTGTTTAGAGAAGAAACAACTCCATAAATAGTGGTATAAAGTTTTCCGCCGCGGTTTACCCGTGTCCGGCAATAGCCAACCCCGCCTTCGGGAATCAAGCATCTTCGCTGGCAAACCCCACAGCGAACTTTTTTCCCCGGAAGTTTTTGGTACAAAATTGCCTCCTTCATTTTTCCACCCCCCTCATCCCTATTTTTTTTGCTTGCCTCCGAAAAAACGATTTTAATTCCTCTAAACTGAGGGGTTTTATCATTTTTGGCAAGATTTGGAAATCTTCAATCTTTAAAAAATCCTGGGCCAACAAAAGAATATCAAAATCTAATCTTTTAAATTTTT
>JBNAVS010000074.1:0-2968 GCA_049700235.1 Microgenomates group bacterium | reverse complement strand
GGGAAAAAGGAATTTCACCTTGAGGGGAGGATCGTTATTTACTTTGAGATTTTAAAAAAGACCCCCAAAAAGATTTTTTATGGTAAAATATATAATTAGACTTACTCAGATTTATTCATTTAGCACCCTTTTTGGTAAATGATTATTTTAGAAGGATTAAGTAAACTCAAAATACCAAATTAAAAATTTAATTAGTAGCAATAAGAAATCGGTTGAGTTTTTAAAAACAGATCCTCTTATAGATTTTCATTTTAGAAATGGAGTTATTGTTTAAGACTAATCCACTAATGATAGGTAATAATGTTGATTGAAAATAAAATTCTAAACCACTGCCGGCCTTTTTATTAATTATTAATCATTATTTTTATGCCAGTAAAAAAGACAAAAAAAGAAAAACAATCTCCCAATAATGAACAGGTGATTGATGTCTCTTCTTTAATTGAACCAGTAGAAGAGAAACCAATTGTCCCAATACAGGAAGCTGAGCCAGCCCTTGAAGAAAGATTAAAGGAAGATTTAAAAATTAGCTACCCGGCCAAAGGAATTTTAGATATTACTTATGGCGGTTATGGTTTTTTACGTCATGATTATGTTTTGGATCCCTCAAAAGATATTTATGTTTCTACTTCCCAAATTCACCGCTTTTGGCTACGCCGCGGTGATGAGATTGAAGGTTTAGCCCGGCCGCCTAAAGAAGGCGAACGCTTTCATTCGCTTTTACTGATTAAAAAGATTAATGGAAAAGAGTTAACTGAAGAAGAAAGTCGTCAGCGGATGGAGTTTGAAAAATTAACTTCCCTTCACCCCAATAAGCAGATTAAACTGGAAACAGAGCCGGATATTTTAACCACAAGGATAATTGATTTAATTGCCCCTATTGGTTTTGGTCAGCGTGCCCTAATTGTTTCTCAGCCCAAAGCCGGCAAAACTACTTTTTTAAAAGATATTGCTCAAGCGATTGCCAAAAATTATTCTGATGTTCATTTGATGGCAATTTTGGTTGGTGAACGGCCAGAGGAAGTTACTGAAATTAAGCGATTTATAAAAGGCGAGGTAGCCGCCTCAAATTTTGATGAAAGCCCTCGTCAACAGGTAAAGGTGGCTAATTTGGCTTTGGAAAGAGCAAAAAGATTAGTGGAAATGGGAAAAAATGTGGTGATACTGCTTGACTCAATTACCCGGTTAGCAAGGGCTTTGAATTTATCAGTGGGCAACACCGGAAGGAGTTTATCTGGCGGTTTTGACCCGGCGGCTTTATATCCAGCGAAAAAATTTTTAGGAGCAGCCAGAAATTGTGAAGAAGGCGGTTCATTAACCATTATTGGCACTGCCTTGGTTGGCACTGAATCGCGAATGGATGATTTAATTTATGAGGAATTAAAAGGAACAGGCAATATGGAAATCCATTTGAAAAGAGAATACGCTGACAAAAGAATTTATCCAGCAGTTGACATTGAAAAATCAGGCACTCGTCATGAAGAGCTTTTGGTGGATAAAGAAACATTAAAAAAGATGACTACTTTACGGAGGATGTTGGCGCTTCGGCCAGGTGAGGAAGGCTTGGTGGCTTTGATTGAAAAATTATCAAAAACCAAAAGTAATAAGGAGTTTTTACAAGAGTTGGGAAAATAAGATAATAAGATAATAAGGCCCGTCCTTTATCAAAGGACGGACCTTGATAAACTTGACAATTCCCGCAAGATACTATATAGTAGTATAGTGTATATAATTTTAAAAAATTCCAAGTATGAACATCAATCAAAGAATTAATCGGATAATTGGGCAGTTAAGAGGAATTGAGAAGATGGTTAACCAAAACAGGGAATGCACGGAAATTCTTCAGCAAATTTCCGCGGTAAAAAAAGCCATTGATGGCTTAACCAAAGAGATTTTGGTGTCTGAAGTTTGTCAACTTGTCCCAAAAGAAAAAGAAAAAGAAGTGGGAAAAATGGTTGAGAGAGCAATTAATTTATAAGAGTTGATAAGTGACTTTATGTCATTCCCGCGTTCTTTTCCGTCATTCCCGCGAAAGCGGGAATCTAAAATAATAAGGGGATCCCTGCTTACGCAGGGATGACCGTTGTTACACCAATCCGTTGGTAACCGCGTCGGTTGAAATATGGAAAACGTTATTATCATTGGTGGTGGGCCAGCTGGACTTTCAGCGGCAATATATTTAGGTCGGGCCGGTCTTTCTCCTTTAGTTTTTGCCGGTTCGCCTGCTGGTGGGCAATTAACCTTAACTTCTGAGGTGGAAAATTATCCTGGATATGAATCGATCTTAGGAATGGAGTTGATAGAAAAAATGCGACAACAAGCGCAAAAATTTGGGACAAAAATAATCGATCAAAACATTACTAAAGCCGATCTTTCTGTATCAAAAAAAGAAGTTGAATCTGAGGGAAAAGTTTACCCAGGAAAAGCAATTATTGTGGCGGTTGGCGCTTCGGCTTTATGGCTAAATGTTCCCGGTGAACAGAAACTGCGGGGAAAAGGCGTTTCTGCATGTGCCACTTGTGATGGTTTTTTCTTTAAAGATAAGGTGGTGGCGGTAATTGGTGGCGGTGATACGGCAATGGAGGAGGCATTAACCTTAACCAAATTTGCCAAAAAGGTTTATCTTATTCACCGTCGCGATTCATTTCGGGCTTCAAAAATCATGCAAGAGCGTGTTTTTGCCAATCCTAAAATTGAAATCATTTGGAATGCGACTGTGGAAAAGATAATTGGGGAGAAAAAGGTGGAAGGTATAAAAATTGTTCGTAAAAACAATTTAACAATGAAACAATTTAACAATGAGACAATTCATCTTGACGGGATTTTTATTGCTATTGGTCATCGACCGGCAACTGAGATTTTTAAAGGACAGTTGACGATGGATGAAAAGGGGTATATAATAACTTCAGAAAGGATAGCGTGGGAGTATGCAAAATCAAAAGTTAAAAATCAAAAGTTAAAAATGGCAATT
>JBNAVS010000073.1:0-2994 GCA_049700235.1 Microgenomates group bacterium | reverse complement strand
GCCTGGTAAATTAGCCGGCGCAGTTTATAATTCAAACTATTTTTATCCTCCATCTTCATCTAAATCCTCCGACAAACTCAGGATAAATCCCGAGTTTATCGAGGGGTTGACAAACCCTTGATTTTATGATATAAAAAAGTTAATTGTGCCC
Organism: Microgenomates group bacterium; assembly: GCA_049700235.1. Classification (GTDB taxonomy): domain Bacteria; phylum Patescibacteriota; class Microgenomatia; order PFEM01; family JBNASD01; genus JBNAVS01. Next base: position 2,843 of record JBNAVS010000073.1, on the reverse strand, counting down.
CTCGCCTCCGGCGGGGGGATATTTTTGAATCTCATTCCTAAATTTTTTAACGACACATAAATACATTCCTTTTCTAAGAAGCCTAACTTCTTTTCCCAGGCGGCCCACTATTACCTGCTTTTTTCTCTTTATCAACCGCTTATAAAGGGTAGCAAAATCACCGTCGCCGGAGAAAAAAATAAAACCATTAAATTTTTCCAACCTTTCAAAACAATCTAAACCTATCTCTAAATCAAAATCACATTTCCTTACCCAGATGACTTTTCCGTTCTCAGTTTTTTTGGGAAGATATTTTACGGGCTTAGTTACTACCCGATAGCCAATTTCCTCAGCGTTTTTTATTTGTTGTTTTGAGGCAGGATGTCTGTCAGTGCCAAAATAGAAAATGATTTCTTTTATTTTAGCATAAGACTTTAAATAGTCAAAAAGTTTTTTAAGATCAATATCCCATTTTAAAGAATCCTTCCAATAATAAACATTGGCCCAATCAATAAAAACCGCTGTTTTCCCCTTAAGTTTCAGCCGGAACTGGCTTTCTTTAAATTTCATCTTCCCCTTTTACTTTAAAAAATTTTTAGCCTCCCGGGGCGTTTTTCAAACCCCACTTTTACCCTCTGGCCTGCTTTTACCCTCCCCTCCAAAATCCCTAAGGCAATCTCGTCAACGATTTGTTCTTCCAAAACCCGGCGCAAGGGCCGAGCCCCAAAAACTGGATCAAACCCTACGGAAACTAGATAATTTTTTGCTTCCGGAGAAACTTCTAAGCTCAATTTTTGCTCGGCCAACCTGGCGGCGATTTTTTCCAGTTCTTTTTCCAAAATCTGGGTGATCATTTGTCTGTCTAGCGACCGATAGACAACAATCGCATCCAGCCGATTCAAAAACTCCGGCCGGAAAAACTTATGAACCAACTCCATTATTTGGCGCTCCCGACTTTCTTTTGCTAATAACTCTTCGGCGTGGGAACTTGCTTTTATTTCTTTTTGGAAAATTTCGCTTCCCAAATTTGAAGTCAAAATAATAATCGTGTTGCGAAAATCAACCGTCCTTCCCCGGCCGTCAGTCAGCCGGCCATCGTCCAAAATCTGCAAAAACAAATTAAAAACTTGGGGGTGGGCTTTTTCTGCCTCGTCAAACAAAATCACCGAGTATGGTTTTCGCCGCACCGCCTCGGTTAACTGCCCCCCCTCCTCAAAACCAACATAGCCAGGAGGAGCGCCAATCAGCCGGGCAACTGTGTGCGCCTCCTGATATTCTGATAAATCAATTCTAATCAAAGCTCGCTCATCATTAAATAGCGCCCAGGCTAAGGCTTTTGCTGTTTCTGTCTTTCCAACTCCGGTTGGCCCTAAAAACAAAAACGAGCCAATTGGCCGCCGCGCCTCGGCCAAGCCGGAGCGCGCTCGGCGAACCGCCCGGGCAATTTGCTTCAAAGCCTCATCCTGACCTACCACCCGCTCCCGCAACTCATCTTCCAAATGCAAAAGCCTTTCTGCCTCAGAAGTTAGCAGTCTGGCAACAGGAATGCCAGTCCAGCGGGAAACAATCTTGGCAATATCCTCCTCATCAACCGCCTCTTTTAATAAGCGCTCCTCCGCTGGAACTGCTAACCATTTCTTTTCTACCTCCCCTACCTCTTTTTGGATTTGGGGAATTCTGCCATATTTCAACTCCGCCGCCCTTTCCAAATTCACCTCCCGCTCGGCTTTTTCCAGTTCGCTTTTGAGTTTGTCAAGCTCAACTCTTTTACTTTGAAGCTGGGAAATAATTGTTTTTTGGGCTTCCCAACTTTTTTGGAGTTTAGCAAACTTCACTTTCAACTGCTTAATTTCCTCCTCCAAAGCCTTTTTGCGCGTCTCCAGGCCTTTTTCTTTTTTTAAGGCCGCCAGCTCAATTTCCAACTGGGTAATTTTGCGTTTAATTTCATCCAAGGCATAAGGCATTGAGTCAATCTCAATTCGGGCGGCAGCAGCAGCCTCATCAATCAAATCAATCGCTTTGTCAGGCAGGAAGCGGTCGGTGATATAGCGAACCGAAAGATTAACCGCAGCAACCAAAGCATCATCGGTGATTTTTACTCCGTGGTGGACTTCGTATTTTTCTTTTATCCCCCGCAAAATCGCCAAGGCATCTTCCGGCGTTGGCTCGTCAACATAAACCGGCTGAAATCGGCGCTCCAAGGCAGCGTCTTTTTCAATATACTGGCGATACTCGCGAACGGTTGTTGCCCCAATGGCATGTAAAGTTCCCCTCCCCAAGGCTGGTTTTAAGATATTTGAAGCGTCAACCGCTCCCTCGGCCCCACCAGCGCCAACGATGGTATGAAGCTCATCAATAAACAAAATATAGCGACCTTCGGCTTTCTCAATGGCGGTAATTAATTTTTTCAGCCTCTCCTCAAACTCGCCCCGAAAGGCGGTCCCGGCCAAAAGCGCTGCCATATCCAAAGCCAAAATTTCTTTTTGGGCAAGGGTTTGGGGAACATCGCCGGCAACAATCCGCTGGGCTAAACCCTCAACAATTGCTGTTTTCCCCACTCCGGGGTCGCCCAAAAGGACCGGGTTGTTTTTTGTCCGCCGGGACAAAATCTGCATCAAGCGGCGAATCTCGTAATCCCGGCCAATGACCGGATCAAGCTTTCCCGCCCGGGCTTTTTCCGTCAGGTTAACAGTATATTTTTCCAAAGGATCCCCTTGGTCTTGGGGCGGTTCGTACCGAAGTTCCATAGGGATATTTTAGCATAAAACAATTTTCCAACTCAAAATCACAAAACACCTTGCGATCGCATATCAAAATTAAGAAAAATTCCTTTCTGTATCAATGAATTAAATCATTAATACAAA
>JBNAVS010000072.1:0-2999 GCA_049700235.1 Microgenomates group bacterium | reverse complement strand
AATTTCTAATTGACCTAATCAATGACTAATGTCCAAGCACCAATGACCAAAAATTTTAGACATTAGACATTTAGTCATTGGGATTTGATTAGAAATTAGAAATTAGATATTAGAAATTTATGTATGATGTTATCTCTTTTGGTTCGGCAACAATAGATGTTTTTCTAAAAACCGAGGATTTCCGGATTTTGAAAACAACCGAGTTTTTAGGTGGTAAAGCCTTGGCCCTGCCCTATGGAGCAAAATGTGAAGTAAGCGAGCGGCTGATTGCCTCCGGTGGTGGAGGAACAAATACCGCTGTTGGCTTTGCTAGGCTGGGATTAAAGGCAGCGGTTGTTGCCCGCTGCGGTTGGGATTTTGGGGGAAAGATAGTGAGGGCGGAGTTAAAAAAAGAGGAGGTTGATGATAATTTGCTTATTCAAATCGAAGGCGAGGAGACGGATTATTCAACGATTTTGGTTGGCCCCGATGGAGAACGGACGATTTTGGTTTATCGGGGGAAAAGCCGACTTGACGAAAGTTTGATTGATTTTTCAAAATTAAAAAGCCGCTGGTTTTGTATTTCTGGGCTGGAGGGAAATTTAAAGCTTTTGGAAAAATTAGTAGATTTTGCCAAAAAAAACAAAATTAAAGTAGCGGTTAATCCTGGGCGGAAAGAAATAGAGCAAAAAGGGGAACTCTTAAAAATTATAAAGGACATCGATGTTTTGATTGTCAATCAGGAGGAGGCGGCGCGCTTAACTGAGGTTGATTTTTTTGACCCAAAACTTTTTCGCCGGACTGCCATTTTGTCTTCGGGAATTGTGGTTATTACCCGGGGAGCAGAGGGAGCCTATCTTTTTGATGAAAAGGATAATTTGTTAGTCGCTGATGGTTTTAAAGTAGAGATGGTTGATGCTACAGGGGCTGGTGATGCCTTTAATGCCGGCTTTATTGGTGGCTTGGCAAAAGGTTGGGAGCTGGAAAAAGCCCTAAAGTTGGGAATTGCCAATGGCGCTTCGGTAGTTGGCTTTTTGGGAGTCAAACCAGGTTTGCTTTCCGAGGAAAATTATCACAATTGGCTGGAAAAACCGCTAAAGATGAAATGGAGAAAATAGATGCCTAAAATTGAGTCGGTTAGTTGGGGAAAGGTAAAAATTGATGGCCGGGAATACCATCAGGTTTTGATTGTGGGAGATAAAGTTTTTGAGCGAGATAAGCCGAAATTAGAGGAGCTTTTTGGAACTACCCATCAAATTGGCGATTGGGAGGAGGAGTTGCTTTTATCCCAAAATCCAGAAATTATTTTAATTGCTACCGGCTGGAGCGGGGTTCTAAAAGTAACTGAAAATTTAAAATTTAAAATTGAAAATTTGGGAATAGAGTTAAAGACGGTTTTGACGCCAAAAATTGTTTCCGAATATAATCGTTTGGTTGCCGAAGGAAAAAAAGTTAATGCTTTGATCCATACCACTTGCTAAAATGGCTTTTCAACCAGAACAACAGGCAATTCCCCAAATCAAACCGCTTTTAAAAAAACCAAAACGACCGCGGTTGACAAACAGCGACCGTTTAGTGATTGTGGCTGTTTTTTTGTTGACGGTGATCACCAGCGGCTTTTTTTATTTTCAAACACAAATTGGAGAATTTTTTCAAAAGATTAGAAAAGCGCCGCTAAAAATTACCTCTCCTTTGGTGATTACGGGGGGGAGGGAGGTTAAAAGATTTGACCCTACCCCTGTTTTAGAAGAGATTAAAAATCTTACCAAGGATCTGTTGGGAACTTATGGTGTTTATGTTTATAGGTTTGAAGACGGCCAGGAATATGGTCTTCACCAAAAAGAAATTTTTCCCGCTGCTTCGTTAATGAAGTTGCCGGTGATTTTAACTTTATATCAGGAGGCCGAGGCAGGCAAAATTAGCTTGGAGACAAGATATAAACTTTTGGAGGCAGACAAAAGGGGCGGCGCAGGAATTCTTCAAAGTCGACCGGCAGGCGAGGTTTATACTTACAGAAAACTAGCAGAGTTAATGGGTCAATACTCTGATAACACTGCCAATAATGTCTTGGTGAAGATTTTAGGACAGCAAAAAATTCAGCAAACGATTGATAATTTAGGAATGAAAAAGACGAATTTTACTAAATATGAGACAACTCCGGAAGATATAGGAATATTTTTTAGAAAGTTATATCAAGGAAAGATAGTTAACCAAGTTAATCAAGGAGAGATTTTAAAATTTTTAACTAAAACCGGCTTTGAAGATAGGATTCCGGCTGGGGTGCCTGAGGGAGTGCGAGTAGCCCATAAAATCGGCACAGAAATTGGTGTTTTTTCGGATGGGGGAATAGTCTTTGGGGAAGACCCTTTTGTTCTAGTGATTCTGTCCAAAAACGCCCGCGAATCCGAAGCAAAAGAAGTTTTGCCGAAAATCACAAGGGCGGTGTGGGAGTGGGAAAATTCAAAATAAGTAGATGACAAAATTTAATTTTAAAATCAAAATTATTGTGGAAGAAATAATAGAGGCTCTAAAAGAGTTGCGGGATAAAGATTATCAAGCCGAACTAGCCGCCGCTAAAAAAGAGATTCTTGAAGGTAAAGGAAAAAAGGCAGAGGAGGTATTTAAAAAGTTGGGGATTTAATTTGAAAAAGATTTTAATGATTTCGGATATTAAAAGAAGAACGAGTACAACTTATTAGCAATTGTCGCCGCTACCGAAGAAATTAAACTCTTTAGAGGTGTTAGGGCGGTGTGGGAGTGGGAGATGGTGGACAGCGGACAGTAGATTCGGTGCCTGAGATAAAATATTCTTCCTTGCCGCAAACTTTTAGGCGAATGACGCCTTCCGGAATTGGAAATTTTTTATCGGGGATATTTTTGAGCAAGTAAGTCATAATTTTGTTCCAAATTGGTGAGGCGCCGGTAACGCCTGAAGCGACATAGGACATTGGTCGGTTATCATTATTTCCTACCCAAACCGCGACCAAAAAATCTGGGGTATAACCAATCGTCCAGTTATC
>JBNAVS010000071.1:0-2999 GCA_049700235.1 Microgenomates group bacterium | reverse complement strand
TCCGTAAATTCCAAATTTAGGAGCAAAAAAAACCGTTCCAAGAATTATTCCCAAATTATAAAAAAGAGGGGCGACTGCCGGAACTAAAAATCGGCGAAAGGACTCCAAAACAGCAGTTAAAAAATAACTTAGAACAAAAAACCCCTGAGCTAAAAGCAAGATTCTGGCTAAATTTGCCGTTAGTTCCACTTGGGACAAAGAAAAGCCAGGGGTAATAAGGTAGTAAAATGGTTTACTGAAAACAAAAAGGGCAATGGCTAAAACTAAGAAAAAAACCAAAGCGATATTAATCATCGCACAAGCTACATACCAGGCCTCTTTTTCTTGTCTTTTGGAAAGGTAGGAAGTAAAAGTAGGAATGAAGGCTGAGGCTAAGGTTCCAAAAACCAAAACTTCAAAAACTGTCTCAGGCAAACGAAAGGCAGCAAAATAAACGGAAAGAGTCTCGGCGGTAAAAAAATGAGCTAACACCCGGTTGCGAATCAATCCTAAGATTCGAGAGGCAGCAATCGTCAGCATTATTACGAATGCCGCGGAAAAAATATTTTTTTGTTGACTTGTTAAGAAATTTGAGCCGTTTTTAAAAAGATTCTTCCACATTGCTTTTTTTATTATAAAACGCTATAATCACTTAATACAATAAACACTTTTTACTTTTTTACTTTTTAAATTTTAAATTGACCGAGCGAAGCGAGGGAACATGCCCGTAACCAAATCAGCAAAAAAAGCTTTAAGAAAAGACCGTCGAAGAACGGTAATAAATAAATTGAGAAAAAAAATCACTAAAGAAGCAATCAAAATTTTTAAGAAAAGTTTAGAGGAAAAAGACTTTAAAAAGGCAGTAAGTTTAATAGATCGTTTGGCAAAAACCAAGGTTATCCACAAAAATAAAGCCGCAAGATTAAAGTCTAAGTTGGCAAGACTCTTAGCGGCGAAAACGAGACAAAAAACGCAAAAACTTCCAACGAAGAGTGTCCCCAAAAGTAAAAAGAGAATAAGCAAATCTGTTTAAAACCAAATCATAACTACCAATAAATTCCACCAGCTCTCCCCCAAAACCTTCTTTAAATCGATGAAAACCAAACCAAGGATCTTTAGGATCCGGATTGGGACCGGGAGTTCCCCACATATCAAAAATTTTACACCCTTTTTGTTTACCAAATTTGATTGCCTCCCAAAACAAAGCATAAGGAGCCATTACTTCCTTATGAACTCTGGTCGAGGCCCCATAAGGATAATACAAAACTTTATTGAAAGTAAAAAAAATATAAGCGGCTAAAACTAACCCCTTATATTTGGCTAAAAAAAGATGGTAAATATCAGTTGGGGCTAAAGTTTCCCATAAAAGACGATGGTATTGAGGTGAATGGGCGTAAAAATGCTGGCGGCGGGTAGTTTCGAGTAATAATTTCAAATAAATCTCAAAAGCTTTTTGGGAATTATCTTCAACTACCTCTACTCCGTGACGTTGGGCTAAACGAATATTATAACGGGTTTTTGGTTTCATTCTTCCTAAAATTTCTTCCTCACTTTTAGTCAAATCAAGATGAAAAGTAAAGCGGGTAAATAAAGGTCGCCCTACCTGACAGCCATTAGTTAATAAAAATTCTTCTATCTCATTTTTGGCACTTATTCCCCGGTGGTAAACATTGCCAACGTTTGGTTCTAACTTAACAAAAACCGCCTTTTTTTGCTGACCAATTTTTCGTAAGCTTTCAAGCATCAACTTATCAGGAAGCGGCCCTTTGGGAAAATAAATAATTGTGGAGGGAATTTTTGGTAAAGGATGAACCGTCAATTGCCAACCGGCAACCAACTCAGGGTCAAAAACTCCAAGTCTTATAACCTCTATTCCTGTTTTTTTTCGAAACTCCCCCCATTCCCAGCTTTGCAAGGGGTGATTTACTACCTGGTTGAATTTTTCCTTTTCTTCCGGAAGAACTTCTCTAACAAGCATCAGCTAAATCTTTACACAAATTGGAAAAAATATCAACCCTCAACCGATTAACTGCTTCTTGTTAAGAGGAGCAAGATGAGCTAAAATATCGCTGCCCCACAATAGTTTAATATGAGAGAAATCTTTAAGAAAACAATTTTAATTACTCTGGTTGGAGGAATTGTTGTCTTGGGAATATTTTTTTATTTTTGGCAGAAAATTCCCTCCAAGCAAGTAAATTTTTTGATTTTGGGAATCGCCGGCGAAAATCACGCCGGCAAAGATTTAACCGATACAATTATTTTTCTTTCTTTAAATCCCCAAACAAAAAAAGCAACCATTTTATCTATACCCCGCGATATTTGGATAATAAAATGGCGAGCAAAATTAAATAGCATTTATCACTATAAAGGATTAGAAGAAACTAAAAAAACGGTAGAAGAAATTTTAGGGCAAAGGGTAGATTATGGAGTAATAATTGATTTTGAGCTTTTCAAAAAAATTATCGATACCTTAGGGGGCATCACTGTAGAAGTTGAGCGAAGTTTTGACGATTATAAATACCCAATTCCCGGAAAAGAAAACGATTTATGCGGCGGTGATCCGGAATATAAATGCCGTTATGAACATATTCATTTTGAGGCAGGAAAACAATTTATGGATGGCCAAACCGCCCTAAAATTTGTCCGCTCTCGGAACGCCCAAGGGGAAGAGGGAACAGATTTTGCCCGAGCCGCTCGCCAGCAAAAAGTAATTATAGCAATTAAAAACAAAATTCTTTCTCCGGAATTTTTTCTTTCCCCTGGAAAGCCACTCCAATTAATTAAACTAATCACTTTAAATATTCAAACAGATGTCCAAAAAGAAAAATATTGGCAATTAGCAAAAACTGGATTAAAAATTAAAACCATTAAAACATTTTCTTTAAACGATAATTTTTTAATTAATCCTCCAATTTCTAAAGAATATGATAACCAGTGGGTGTTAGTTCCAAAAACAGGAGACTGGAAAGAAATCAAAAAATATGTCGAATTATTAATTTCTAATTACTAATTTCTAATTT
>JBNAVS010000070.1:0-3135 GCA_049700235.1 Microgenomates group bacterium | reverse complement strand
GTTTCCTCAAAAAACGGATTGATTTTTCCTTAAGCGACTTGGCTTACTTTTTGCTAAAAATTGCTTTTTGTGCTTTTTCTTCTGGTGGAGTAATGTTTTTCTTTTTAAAAATTTTAGACCGTTCGGCTTGGGCCAAAAAACTTTCTTTTTTAGGTCGACTTGGCCTAGCCTTGCCGGTTACCTTTGATCGTTTCGTTTTAGATACTCGTTATACCGTTAACCTTATTTATTTAACGATTATCGTCAGTTTTATTGGATTAGTGACATATTTAGGATTGGCAAGGGTTCTTAAAGTTCCCCAGTTGGTGATTTTTGCCAAGTTGGTCGCTAGATTTAGGCGGCCGAAAATTTCTCCCCCAGTTACTTCGGAATAGGGAGTTAAGCTTTTTCCAGTTCAATGAGAATAACATTGTTGGGAGTTAGGAAAATCTCCTTTCGAAGAGTATGATTAGAGATTGTTTCGATTGAAGTTTTTCCGATTCCCTTTAAAAAACTTTCCCGATAAGAGTAACTCCCATTTTCTAAATTGGTGATAGTGAGAGGGACTATTTCAAAATGTTGGCTGGCTGAATCAAGATTAGTTAAGATAATTTTAATTATGTTGCCATTTTTCGTGGCAAATCCGCTAACCCAACTCCCCTCACCCTCAAGACTTACTCGGTTACCTGTCATTTTGTTTAAAAGCTCCAGGGCATAGTATTTTGGCTTTTTTTCAATTTGACCAGCACCCTCATGAGTTAAAATTCCCCAGCGACCCCAATATTTTTCCCCTGAGGGAGAAGGGCCGTCTTTAATTTCAAAGGTAAAAGCAAGATCTACTCTTTGGATAAGATGTCTGGCGGTAGCAACAAGATGGGCAGCATCAAAATCAGCGTCGTGTAACGGCGAATTTTCCGAGACCGAACCCCATTCAGTGAGGAATTTTTCTAAAGAGCCTCCGGCATTTTTAAAAAGCCAGGTATCAACTTTGTTGATATCTTCTAGGAACTTTTCCGGCTCCATTGAATAACGGTGCCAGGAATAGAAATCCAATCTTAGGTTGTTTTTGACGGTAAAATCTAAAAATCCATCAACCCAAGCTTTGTAAGGGGCGGTGATAGAGGGTCCGCCGATTTTGAAGGGATTGGTATTTTGAGTCTGAGTAGCCCCCAATACAGCGTATTTATAAAGCATCCTATAGTCCTTTTTTCCACCAATTTTCCAGTTTCCAAAAAGATCCGGTTCATTCCAAACTTCATAAATGACGTTGGTTAAATTCCGTTGGTTTTTTCCGCTGTAGTGTTGAATGGTTTCTTTGACAACTAGGGCCCATTCGTTCCAATCTGCGGGAAGAGCAACAATGTCATTGTTTTGGGCAATTGCCGGCGGCATATAAGAAAGACTAAAAAATGGCAAGGCTCCGGTTGCTAAAATCTGGTCGACTAGTTTGTCTAATTCCCTCCAATCGAATCTTAGCTGGTTATTTTCTTTTTTAACCACCTCGTAAAAATCATAAATATGGTCGACGCGAATATATTTTGGCTTAAGAGCGGTGATGTCTTGGACGATATAGTCGAAGGGGTATTTTTCTTCTCCTCCTTGGGCTAAGGCCTGCCAGATAGGAGGTAGCGGCCCTTGGTCGATTGAGGGGTCAACGAGAATATTTGCGGGCATTCCTTTAGCTTTGGAAAAAAAACGAACTGTCTGGTTAACTAAGAACACAGACGGGATTATTGTCAAAAGAAAGAAAAGAAGGATTAATACCTTGTTTCTCATTTATTTATTTTGCTGGCGGAATAAAAGAAGGTCCAAAGTATTGACAATTCCGTCTTTGTTTAAATCGTAGGTGGGGTTACTTGTTCCCATTGCCGCTTCCAATCCTTCTTCAGTTAAAGAAACTGCTGGAGTTGGAGAAGGGGTAGGGGTTACTTCCCTTGGTTTGGTAGTAAAAGTATAAGGCTGGCCATTGTTGTCAAAGGTCTCATCTCCGACTTTAATAACAAAAAAATAGTTACTCCCCGGTAAAAGACCGGCAAGATTAACCTGATGATTAATTGCCGGGGCGCTTTCCGGCTGAATTAAAGTGAGATTAGTAGGAGAAATTCCATAACTTACAAGACCTTGGGTTGCTTTTTGAGTTGTCCAAGTGATAGTTGCTGTCTGCTCGGTGATATTTGTGACCTGAACATTTTCTGGTTGATCGGCAGTTTGGGCGCCAAGTTTAAAGATTGTTTGTTGTTTTAAGAGAAAAACTGCCGCTGGGACACTAACAAGCAAAATTAAGATTCCGACAATTAAAAAAATTTTTCTTTTATCCATTTTTTTAATTTTAAAACGCTAATGCTAGTCCAGTCAAGAGAGCAAAAATCCCTAAACCTAAAAGGCCAAATGTTTGGGTAATTGATCCGCTGACAGGAAGAGGAGGAGTGGGGGTTGGGGTAGCGCCGCTAGGGGGCGTAGGTGTTGGAGTTGGAGTGGAGACAGCACCTTCACGAGGGGTTGGGGTTGGGGTGGAAACAGCACCGCCAGGAGTAGGGGTGGCTGTTGGTTGAACAACACCTTCACCAGTAAGGGTATAAGAACCATTTACATTGGCTGAGCAAACGATAATGTCTTTAGTAGTAATCTTTTCAACAATATTTGAATCTCCAGTGGAGCCCGGAGTACAAACAAAATTAACTGCGGCCGTCCCTGTCCCTAAGGGATTAAAATTTATGGTGGCAATTAATCCATCGGTACCATTGTAAGATTTTCCCGCTTCAGTGAAAGGGAAGTAGGCACTGATTCTTAATTTTCCCTCATCATTTTTTATTGAAGAAAAAACCTCGGTAAAGGCTGTTCCCTTAGTTACCTTTTCTATTTTTAATAGGTTTTTGGGGAATTCCAGTAAGACATCGACTCCACCGGCTGCTTGGCCACCGGTATCCACTTTAATTTCAACATCAAATTTTTGAGAATAGCTACCCGAGGCAGGGGATAAAAATAAATGAGGATCGGCGGCAAAAACTTGGTTTTTCGCCAGCAAAAAGAAAAAAAGCAGGCTTAAAAAAGATAAAAGTTTTTTTAGTTTCATTGTTCACCTACTTACCTCTCCCGGGACTAAATTTAGGGATTGAACCTTGCCCAAGATATCCTTTTGGGTTTTTTGGGAAACTA
>JBNAVS010000069.1:0-3211 GCA_049700235.1 Microgenomates group bacterium | reverse complement strand
TTAAAAAAATCTTTAAAAAAGCGACTTTTTCTTCTTCAAGAGGAAATTTTGCGCGCCGGAAGTTTGCTTGCCTTTGATAAAGAATTGAAAGAATTTAGAGCCAAGGCGAAACTGCTGGAAAAAGAGACGGAGGTACTGAAAGACCCAAATTTAAAGAAATTTGTTAAGCCAGGAGAGACTAAAGGGGCGGCTTTTTTGCATTTTGCTCGGGTGGTTTGCCGGCAAGTAGAAAGAGAGGTCGTTGCCCTGGAAGAAAAGAAATATCTCCCCCTAATTGAATTTCTTAACAGACTCTCTTTATTTTTATTTTGGTTAGGAGTGAAGGAGGAATTTTCCTCTTGACAATACAATTGTATAATTGTATGATCTAAAATAGATATGACTGACGGGACTAATTATGTAACTACTAATATTAGCTTACCCGCAGAAGACTGGAAGGCTTTAAAATATTTGGCGGCGGAGTATAAAACCAGTATGGCTGAGCTTGTCCGTCGGGGAGTTGGGATAGTTTTGAAAAAATTAGCAAAACCTCGCTGGGGTAGCCCAGAATGGTGGGCAAAGGCAAATTTAGAGGCAGAGAAAGATTTTGCCAAAGGTGACTATCAAACCTTCAGCTCGGTTGAGGATTTGATCAAAGAGCTTGAAAGTTAAAAAATGAAGCTTCTTTTATCTGCTCATTTCAAAAAAGATTACCAGAAGCTACCCCCACATATAAAGAAAAAAGTTCAAAAACAATTAAAAATTTTGACTAAAGATTTAGCTCATCCTTCTTTGCGGGTTAAAAAAATGAAAGGGCAACCGCGATTTTGGGAAGCAAGGGCAGATCGTTTTTGGCGAATGAGTTTTCAAAAAGGAAAAAATAAAATTAGGTTATGTCGTGTTGGCCCTCATGATATTTTGAGAAAATGAAAAATTCCCCTCTTGACAACCACTTGACAAACCTATTATAATAGCAATCAATAACCTCAACTGATAAAGTGTTTTGGGAAAATGGCAAAGAGTAGTTTAAACATTCCAAAACTCAAACCAATGCCCGGCTATGCCTTAGTTGAGCCGATTGAATTAGAGAAAAAAACCGCGGCGGGGATTGTTTTGCCTGATACCCATGATGAAAAATCGCAAAAGGGAAAAGTGATTGCTTTGGGCGGACCGCAAATTACTGATTCCGGAAAAAAGATTGTTCCCGAGTTTAAAGTTGGCGATACCGTCATTTATAAAAAATGGGGCGGGGATGAGGTAAAATTTGATTATACTGGTAAGGAATATGTTTTTGTTAAATTTGAAGATGTGCTAGCAATAGTGGCGTAAAAACAAAATGGCTAAACAACTTCTTTATTCAGAAAAAGCAAGAGAAAAACTAAAAAAGGGCGTTGATATTGTTGCCAAGGCAGTAGGGACAACCTTAGGCCCCAAAGGCAGAAATGTTGCCTTGGATAAAAAATGGGGAGCGCCTTCGGTTGTTCATGATGGAGTTTCTGTTGCCAAAGAAATTGAGCTTAAGGATCCATTTGAAAATATGGGGGCGCAACTGGTAAAAGAGGCAGCTGACAAAACTAATGATGTTACCGGAGATGGGACAACCACGGCCACGGTTTTGGCGCAAGCGATTGTAGCTGAGGGAATTAAAAATATTACCGCCGGAGCAAACCCGATGATTTTGATTGGCGGAATTCAAAAAGCAGCTGACCAGGTGGTTGCCTCGATTAAAAAACAGTCCAAGCCGGTGAAGGATGATGCGGAAAAGATTACCCAAGTGGCAACCATTTCTGCCCAAAACGAAGAAATTGGCCAAAAAATTGCCGAGGCTTTGAAAAAAGTTGGCCCAAATGGGGTGGTCACGGTTGAAGAAGGTAAGGGTTTGGAGCTGACAATTGATTACAAAGAGGGAATGGAGTTTGATAAAGGCTATATTTCTCCCTATTTTATTACCAATCCTGATACGATGGAGGCGACAATTGAGGATCCTTATATTTTGCTGACAGACAAAAAAATCTCTTCAATTCAAGAGCTTTTGCCTTTCTTGGAAAGATTTGTGAAAGTTTCTAAGAATTTGGTGATTATCGCCGATGAAGTTGAGGGTGAGGCTTTGGCGACCTTGGTTGTCAACAAACTCCGGGGGACCTTTAATGTTTTGGCGGTTGAGGCCCCTGGTTTTGGCGACCGAAGAAAAGAGATGTTAGGCGACATTGCTGTTTTGACCGGGGCAACGGTGATTTCCGAGGATTTGGGCCGGAAGTTGGAAGATGTAACGGTTGAAGATTTGGGGCAGGCAGATAGGGTGACGGCTGATAAAGACAACACCATTATTGTTGGGGGTAAAGGAAATAAGGCTGATATTGATGGTCGGATTAAGCAAATTAAAGCGGAATTGGAGCGGACGACCTCTGATTTTGATAAAGAAAAATTAGAAGAGAGATTGGCAAAATTAGCTGGTGGGGTGGCGGTGATTGAGGTTGGGGCGGCAACGGAAACAGAGATGAAGGAAAAACAGGAAAGGGTAAAGGATGCGGTGGCGGCAACCAAAGCGGCAATTGAGGAGGGAATTGTTCCCGGAGGCGGAGTGATTTTGCTCCAGGCAGCCAAGGAAATTAAAACAAACGGTTTGGTTGGTGATGAGTTAACCGGAGCCGAGATTTTACGAAAGGCTTTGGAGGCGCCCACAAAACTTTTGGCGGAAAATGCCGGGGTTGATGGGGAGGTGGTAGTGGCGGAAATTCGCAAGCGGCCGGTAGGAGTTGGTTTTGATGTCCTAAGTGGCCAGTATGTTGATATGATCAAAGCGGGGATCATTGACCCGGCAAAAGTTACCAGAACAGCGGTGCAAAATGCCGTTTCCGTGGCGACAATGATCTTGACGACCGAGTGTCTGATAACTGATATTCCCGAAAAAGAAGAGAAAAAGCTCCCCGGCGGCGAAATGCCGGAAATGTAAATTTCCCCCCGTGTCAAATATTTAACTAGGTAACCGAATTGTGAGTAAAAATTCTTGCCTGTTTGGTAAGTTACCCATTATTGCTTCTCCTTCCCACCAACCAGAAGTTTTCTCCTTTCTTGTTTTTGTCTTTAAGTATTGCTTCCTTAAAACAGAAAGATATTGATTTTTAGCATTCATATCCATCATGGTAACCTCCTTTTTAAACTTTTAATTTTTAAAAGGCTACCATATTTAAACCATTTGGGTTACATTTTTAATGATTTAACAGCTCCCATT
>JBNAVS010000068.1:0-3261 GCA_049700235.1 Microgenomates group bacterium | reverse complement strand
CGTTGTCTACGGTTCCAAAGCAAAGGGCTACACCCATAAAGAAAGCGATTTGGACATCGCTGTTTTAACAGAAAAAAAGCCCTCCTATCATCTTTTCAAAAAACTTTTTTCTGCTCTTTCTGGGATTTTTAAAAAAGAAAATGTTGATGTTCGCTTTTTAAACGAGGCCGATCCTTTTTTTCGATTCCAGGTTGTTAAAGAAGGGAAACTTTTATACGGCAACAAATCTTTTTATAACAATTTTAAAGTCCAGGCAATCAAAGTTTATATCGACGACGGCAGAAAGTATTTTCCCTATTTAGAGAAACTTTTGGAAAAAAACCAGGCTATCTTGGAAAAAACCGCTTATGCTTAACAAAAAATTAATCAAAGAAAAAATAAACCTTATTCAAACAGATCTTCTCCACTTAAAAGATTATAAGAATTTAGGTTTTGATGAGGTTGCTAAAAACTACGCTACCCATAAGATTATTGAAAGAATAATTGAGGTAATTATCAACGAGGCAATTGACATCAACCAACATCTCATTGTTGAACTAGGAAAAGGAAGGTTGCCTTTTGATTACAAAGAAAGTTTTTTGCTTTTGGCAGAGCTTAAAATTCTCCCAAAAGCATTCGCCGAAGAAATCTCCCAATCGGTAGGCTTACGAAATATTTTGGTTCATCAATACCGAAAGCTTGATGAAAAAATCTTTTATCATTCAATTAAAGATTGCCTGAAGCAATATTCCCAATACTGTCGGTATCTCCTTAAGTATCTGAAGTCCACCTAATGCTGCCATTTTTAAATACCCCCTTCTCACCCGCCAATAAAACTCTAAATCTTCCTCATCCAATCTATCTTTTTTCCCCGATTTTGCCCTCCTTTTCAATCCTTCCTCAACCTCAACATCAAGCAAAATCGTCAAATCAGGTACTAACCCGCCGGCGGCAAACATATTTAATCTTTCAATTTCTTCCAATGGCAATCCCCGCCCATATCCCTGATAAGCAGTCGTGCTGTCAAAAAACCGATCACACAAAACAATTTTTCCCACCGCCAGTGCTGGTTTTATAACCTCTTCTACCAATTGCGCTCGGGAGGCTTCAAAAAGCAAAGTTTCTGCCCGCGGTTCCATTTCTTTATTTTTTGGACTTAAAAGGATCAGGCGAATCTGCTCACCAATCTGGGTTTGCCCCGGCTCGCGCAAACACAAAACTTCTCGACCTTCGGCTTGCAAATATTTGGCCAACTTTTCAATTTGAAAAGTCTTCCCTCCCCCCTCCGGTCCTTCAAAAGTGATCAATAGGCCTCTCATACTCTTTCTCTCAATTCTCCTCCTTTGATTTTTTTCCATCTTCCGCAACTAAATTTTCCCTCCCAGCAGATTTTTTGCGTCTCACAAGTTGGCCCGGCAACAGCAAAAATTGTCGGGCAAACCTTTCTTACCTCTCTTAACATTGCCCCTGCCAAAGCTCTTATCTCCCATTGGGCTCGTTGGCAAAGTCTTAGCTCAAAAAAATGCAAAAGTTCCCGGGCGTTCATCGTCACTACAATTTTTGTCTCGGCGGCATTTGGCAAAACAAAACGGGCATCTTCAGCCGGTACCCCCTTTTCCCTCAAAGAAAAATAGGCTTCTTCAGCATTCTTAATTGCTTTTTTAAATTCCCCAACAAGATTAGGATTGGCTTTTATTGAAGGAGGAATAATAAAACCTACTCCCTTTTTAGAAAAATCAACATAGCGCTGAGACTGTTGGGAATAAGAAGCCAAACGGTGACGAACAAGCTGATGAGAACAAGCCCGAGAAATTCCCTCAATCGCAAAAGTAAAAGAAGCGTGTTCTAAAGTTGAGGTATGTCCAGAGGCTAAAACCATCCTTATTAATTCTTTTTGCTTTTGGGGAGGAATTTTTTGCTGCAAATCAGCCGCCCCAACCGAAGAATAACATTGCCTCACGGCCGCCGAGACGGTTTTCTCAGCATCTTTTGTCCAACTTAAAAGAATAACCCTAAGCCTTGCTTCTTTCATTTTTAAAATCCATCCAAGCCCGAGAGGCAGTTGGGCCTTTTTGGCCTTGATATTTACTTCCTAAACCTTTAGTTCCGTAAGGCCGCAAAACCGCACTTGACATCTGAAAAAAGCAAATTTGGGCAATTTTCATTCCCGGATAAATGCGAATTGGCAGGCGGGACAAATTAGAAAGTTCAAAAGTCAGCCAGCCAGAAAAACCAGGGTCAACATAACCGGCGGTAGCATGAATCACCAAGCCCAACCTTCCTAGCGAACTTCGACCCTCAAGTTTTGCCGCCACATCATTGGGTAAGGTGATTTTTTCCACTGTTGCTCCCAACAAAAATTCTCCCGGATGAACAATAAAGCCATCTTTGGAAATTTTCACCAGCCGGGAAATATCAACTTTTTCTTTAACATCAACCACCCCGTGTTGCCAATTATCAAAGACCCGCACCTCGGAGGCTAAATGAGGATCAACTGTTGATGGCTGAAGGCAGTTTCTATCAAAAGGCTCAATTTTTATTTTCCCCTTTTTAATTTTCTCCAAAATATCTTTGTCGGAAAGAATCATAAACTTTTTTAATTTAACAACCGAACAATTTCTTTGTCAATCCCTGCCTCAATGAATTGAACCAAAATTACAATCCGTATGAAGAAAGAGGGGCGTTCCCTACCCGAATCCGCGGTAAAGAAAAAGGTAGTTTGGCACAAGCCAACCCTCGAGAAACCCTAACCGCCGCCAAAAACCCTCCCTCTTGCAAAATTTTTGTTACTTTACTATTAGTGTCTCCATAAGGATAGGAAAAAACCTCCACCTTTCCTCCCAAATTCCTCTCCAAAATATTTTTGGCATCCAAAATTTGAGAGCGAATTTCTTCCTGGGATAAATTAGCTAAATCTTTATGAGACAAGGTATGGTCACCAATTGTAACCAAGCCACTTTCTTTTATCTCCCGAAGCTGCTCCCAAGTCAAGTAATCTTCGCCATCAACCAGCTGGGTGATAACAAAAACGGTTGCCTTTAGATTTCTAGAGCGCAAAACGGTAAAGGCATTGGTAAAAAAATCCCGATAGCCGTCGTCAAAAGTAATTACCACCGGCTTTGGTGGCAATAAAGCGCCAGAAATCAAATTCGCCGCTACTTCCTGTAAAGTCACCGTTGTATATCCTTTATTTAAAAGATAATCCATCTGTTGGCTAAAAATTTCAGGCCTAACATAAAGCCAGTTTTGTTTATCTCCTACATGGTGATACATTAATATAGG
>JBNAVS010000067.1:0-3563 GCA_049700235.1 Microgenomates group bacterium | reverse complement strand
ATCTTCTAAACGTTATTTCCGATCCTAAACCCACTGATACTTTTCTCGATCCCTTTGTCGGCTCAGGAGCAATCCCAGAAGCAAGAGGTAGGTATTTTCCCTGTGTTAAAATAATTGCCATTGATCGAAATCCTCAAACAGTAAGACTCGCCCAAAAAAGATTAAAAAGATTTCCCAACGCGGAAGTAAGAAAAGGAGATGCTCTTAACAGCGGTATTCCTGATAATTCCATTGATGTAATAGTGACAGATCCCCCATGGGGAGAGTTTCAAAGAATATCTAACCCAGAAGATTTTTACAGAAAAATGCTCCAGGAATTCAAAAGAATATTGAAACCCGAAGGTAGAGCAGTAATTCTGATGGGAAGAAACCAAGAAGAACCATTTGAAAAAATTCTAAAAGAAGAAGGATTGGGAATAAAAGAAAGAACACCAATCCTTGTTGCTGGCCGAAAGGCTACTGTCTATTTGCTTAAAACATCCTTTATGTAGGATGCACCTACACACTCTCGAACCGAAATATATAGAAACACCAGTATAAACATAGCATTTTCAGAATGCTGGTTTTAACTCATAGATCCGAGTCAGGATAGCAGCATTTTTGGAAATGCTATTTAAATAGGGAACCACATAAGGCTGGAATATTATTCACTCAACCATTTAAAAGAAAATGTCTCTTTTATTGCTTTTAATAACTCCAGGAGTGATTCTATATTTATATAGCCAAAAGTATGAACATCACATTTTCCTTGATGGCAATGACGCCAGTGCAAAAGTTTCTCTATCAAAAAGAAAAGGACAAAAGAAAACAAAACATAAGAATAAACATCGCCATCGGCAAAATTTTCCGAAGCCTCGGGCAATAAATGGATAAAAGCCCCGCCCATTAGTGCCCCGGCAGAAAAAGAAACCAAGAAAAGTAAAATCTTTTCCAGTGTTTTCTTTTTAAAAAAGTAAAAATCCCCACCAATGCTCCAAGGCTAATTAAAAAAGAAAAAACAACAATATAAAACAACATCTTCAACCCCTGTATTCTAACAACTAACGCAACCCCCAGCGCTTAAGATAGCCGGTAAAAACCTCGAGAGTCGTTCAGAGATTTCAGTTTTATCACTGTTAGGTAACGATTAATTGTTGGTATAAATTGGTCTGTCATAGTTTTCAACAACAAGAGGTTTTGCCTTGGGTGTAACGTCTAAAACGAATAAAGAACTAGCGCTGCCTATAGATTCAGCCCCTTGATACCTATTAAACTTATCAAATACCCACCTTATCATAAGTCCCGAAACACTAAAAACCTCATAAATTGGCAAAAATCTTTCTTTTGCTCTATCACTGTTCCCGTAGCAGAGATAAATTCTCGCTGCTTGATTTGAAGGATCTAGAGCCTGTATAGCCCTTGAGACGAACAATTTAACCCCGTCTGTTGTATATGGGGGATCCGTAAAGACAACATCAAATTTACCAAAGTAAGAAGGAAGTAGTGGTTTCCTGGCATCATAATTAGCTGAATCGATACTTAATCCTTCGGTTTTTGAAATCGAACCAATTTTATCTAAAATCCTCTCATCAATATCTAGAACTGTTATTCTTGAAGCAGTATGAAGGTTTGCAACTGCTACTGAAGTAAAATCATCATCCCCAAGGAAAAGTAGTCTTTTACCCCTTACATCCTCAAAAAAATTCAACAAACTGGCACGTCTAGCAGTCGTCTTAGTGGTGGCAGTAAATTGATCATATTCCCTTTTTGGAAAGGGTCTCTGATCAGCGTATTTTCCGAGCAATTCAACAGATTTTCGGTAATGCTCATCTTCAAGAACAACCCATAAAACTTCCTCGGGTTTATAATCAGATCCAAAAAGAGATTGAACTTTTTGAAGAACACTTTCATTTAATTGTGTATTTTTTGAAGGTGGTTTCAGAATGGAAGATAAAAGTTCTTTTGCTTGATTTAGGACATTTTTGGAAACCCCGATTTCTCTCAATAATTTTTTATTTTCTACAGGATTACCAGCCCGCAATATAAACAAAAGGTCCCACACCTTTTTGGTAGGCATTCCAGTCTCTTTTGATACTTGACCGATTTTCCGAACCACTTTTTGTTCTTCTCAACCTAGATTAGGTTATTGTAATACTCTACTGCCTTTTTGACAATAGCCCTGCTTGGGGCTCATATCCATGCTAAATCATCCATATTGGGGATAACAACAGTGTTTATATTTTTTCGGTGTACCATCTGGCTTAGTCGCTCCGCAAGGGCAGGGGTCGTTGCGGCCGATTTTCTTGCCCCTTCGAAGTCCTGACGTAACGTCGGGGCGAAAAGGGGTTCCACTCGGAATATTGGTTTGCCCCACTTCGCCAAGGTTTCGCGGGGCCTGGGAAACTTGGACTCGGAAAATGCGCCTGATAACCTCCTCATCAATCGCCCCCAACAATCTTTCAAACGAAGTAAAAGCCTCCTTTTTATACTCTACCAGCGGATCTTGTTGGGCATAACCACGCAAACCTACTCCTTCCCTTAAATCATCCATTGCGTCCAAATGATCAATCCATAGCCGATCAATTGCTTGAAGATAAACAAATTTTTCAATTTCCCTCATCACCTCCCCACCAACCTGCTTTTCTCGCATCTCATAAGCATCAAAAATTAATTTCCTTAAAAGTTCACTGATTTTGTCGGGGGATTTAAGGTCAGCAACTTGGGCTTTAAGTCGGCCTTGGGAAGCTGAATCCAGCGGCAAAATTTCGCAAAATTCTTTTACTATCACTTCCGGCTCTAATATCTCCACCAACCTTTTCACCTCCTGCTCCATCTTTTCTAAGATCTCTTTTTTTAAACCCTCGCCTCTTTCAGCTTTCTCCAAAACCTGGTTTCTTTTGCCGTAAATGATTTCCCTTTGCTTATTCATTACATCATCGTATTCCACCACTCTTTTACGCAAATCAAAATTAAAACCCTCAACTTTAATTTGTGCCTGCTCAATTGCCTTGGAAACCATCCGGTGCTCAATCGGTTGGTCTTCAGGAATTTTTAAAGTCTCCATTAGACGAGAAATTTGCTCGCCGCCAAAAATCCGCATCAAATCATCTTCTAAAGAAACAAAAAACCTTGAAGAACCAGGGTCTCCCTGCCGGCCAGACCGACCCCGAAGTTGGTTATCAATCCGTCGCGATTCATGGCGTTCAGTCCCAATTACATGTAAACCACCAAGTTTTACCACTTCTTCGTGCTCTTCTTTCCATTTTTTATACTCATTTGTCATTTGAAATTTATCATTTGAAATTTCCGATGAGCGCTGGGGTGGAGCACCACCAAGGACAATATCTACTCCCCGACCGGCCATGTTGGTTGCTACCGTCACTGCTTTTTTCCGACCGGCTTCGGCAATAATTCTTGCCTCTTTTTCGTGATGTTTAGCATTTAAAACCTGATGGGGAATCCCTTTTCGCTTCAAAAATTTAGAAATAATTTCATTTTTTTCAATTGAAGTCGTCCCTACCAAAACCGGCTGACCCCGTCGATAACACTCTTCAATTTCCCTTACCACCGCCGCGTATTTGACC
>JBNAVS010000066.1:0-3606 GCA_049700235.1 Microgenomates group bacterium | reverse complement strand
GGTTGTGCCTATTGCTATGCTATCTTCATGGGCAGGATGGGGCACCAAAATGAAAATTGGGGAGAGTGGATTGATATTAAAATAAATGCCCCAGATCTTCTGATTCGTGAACTACAACACAAGAAACCAGGATCTATCTTTTTTAGTTCGGTAACCGATCCTTATCAGGGCGTAGAGACTAAATACAAACTCACCAGAAAATGTCCTGAGATTTTGGCATATGCTCGCTATCCAGCTCCGATTTCAATTTTGACTAAATCGCCTCTGGTCACCCGAGATATTGATTTGTTTAAAAAATTAGATGTTGAAGTCGGATTAACAGTCACCTCAATGGGTGATCCGATTACTAAACTTTTGGAAACCAATGCTCCAGTTCACCAAGCACGAATTCGAGCCCTAAAGGAGCTTCACCAGGCTGGAATTACCACCTACGTCTTTGTCGGTCCACTCCTTCCTCATTTAGCGGAAAAACCAAAAGAGTTAGAAAATTTATTTGGGACTCTAAAACAGGCTGGGGTTGAGGATATCTGGGTTGAACATATTAATCTTTCACCTTATATTAAAAACCGCCTTTATCTTTTCATTCTTAAAAATCTTCCTAAAGAACTGGTAAAATTTAAAATGGCAGAAAAGGAAGAGTATCAAGAAAGGCTCACTAGACTAATCAATCAACTTTTGGCTAAAATTAAATTTAAATCTAAAAGAATAATCACTCATAAAAACAGTTAAATTTAAATATTTAAAGTATTCACTTTAATTAATTAAACCAATGAAAACCGGAATTGCTAATTTGCCACTTCATTATGGCTCGACTCCTCGCTGGCTTTTTGAGAAAATGACCGTTTTGGCCAGAGAAATTTCCTTAGTAATTATTTTGGAATATGGGATAGGGGAATATCTTAAAAAATTAGCTAATCCAAATTGGTTTCAGGCTTTTGGCTGCGTTTTAGGTTTTGATTGGCATTCAAGTGGCCTAACAACTACTACCTGCGGAGCGATTAAAGAAGGATTGAGGCCCCTCCAAAAGGATTTAGGTTTATTTGTTTGCGGAGGAAAAGGGAAGGCTTCCCGGAAAACCCCTCAAGAATTGGAGGATTTAGGACAAAAATTTTCTTTTGATGCCAAACCCCTCGTTTACGCCTCAAGAATTTCTGCTAAAGTTGACAACAACGCTCTTCAGGATGGGTATCAACTTTATCACCACACCTTTTTTGTCACAAAAGACGGCCAATGGGCAGTAATCCAACAGGGAATGAAACCTCCAACAGGCTCAGGTCAAGTCGGTTGGGCGCGACGTTATCATTGGCTTTCGGATAATGTTTCTGATTTTGTCAACGAACCTCATTCGGGAATTGCTTCAGAAATTTTAAATTTAAAATTTAAAATCTTAAACTTAACAGCCTCAGAAAGTAAAAACAATCGTAACATTAGCACTAAACTTTCGTGGCAAAAACCAGAAAGAACAATAAAAATCCTCAAAAAACTTCAAGAAAGTCGCTTACCGGCAAGGCATCATCTACTTTTATCAGACATTAATCCTCAAAAATTAGAAAAGATTTTTCTTAAAACCTACGAAAAACAGCCTAAAAGCTTTGAGGCACTCTTAGGAATGAGTGGCGTTGGCGCAAAAACCCTTCGTGCCCTGTCTTTGATTTCCGAACTCGTTTACGGAGCGCCAGTTTCAACCCGCGATCCTGCTCGTTTTTCTTTTGCCCATGGTGGCAAAGATGGAATTCCCTATCCTGTTAATCGCCAAACTTACGACCAATCAATCGAATTTCTTAGGCAAGCTGTTAATAAAGCAAAAATCGGCTATTGGGAGAAACTTCACATTTTAAGAAAACTGTGCTAAAATTATTTTATGCCTAAAAGGAATTTTAAAAAGAAACTAGATTTATTGGGTTACCGAACTCCTGATAGATTTAAAAGGATGGCGATAAAAAGAAATATAAGAACCCAGACAATGACTGCCCGCCCAAGAGCCTTAGGAGGCCATCGTTAATGATTTCCGCCCTTAACCGACTCCCAAACGGCAATATTGAACTTACTATTACCATCCCTTGGAAAAGAGTGAGTGCTGCTTATGAAAAAGCCTTAAACAACTTAGTAAAGCAAACAGAAATCAAGGGTTTTCGCAAAGGGAAAGCGCCGAAAAAATTAGTGGAGAAAAAGACAGGCAAGGAAGCTTTATACGAAGAAATATTAAAAAGTCTAATTCCTGAAGTATATTTGGAAGCAGTAAAAGAGCAAAACCTCAAACCTATCATTGCTCCCCAATTAAAGGTTGTTTCTGCCCAAGAGGGAAAAGACTGGCAAATTCAAGCCTTAACTTGCGAATTGCCGGAAATCAAGCTGGGAGATTATAGGGGAGAAATAAGAAAAGCCCTTGCAACCGAAAAAATCTGGACACCGGGAAAAGACAAAAAACAAAAAGAAAGTAAGACGCCCGGAGAAGAAAAATTAGGAAAAATCTTTAAAACCTTATTAGAAACCTGTCAGGTGCGGATTCCGGAAATCCTTATTCAGGATGAAGTCAATCGCATGCTTTCTCGGCTAATCGACCAAACAGCAAGATTAGGCCTTACTGTCGATCAATACCTAGTTTCCCAAAAAAAGTCAGCCGAACAACTAAGGGCCGAATACCGTCAACAAGCCGAAGAACTTCTTAAGTTAGAATTTATCCTTTCTGCCATCGCTGATGAGGAAAAAATCCAAGTTTCTGACCAGGAGGCAGAAAAATTAATTGAGGCTGTCCCTGATGACCAAACCAAAAAGGCTTTCCAAACACCAGAGCAAAAACTTTATCTTCGTCATCTTTTAAGAAAACGCCGGGTCATTGACAATTTAAGTTCATTGTAGTATTATATTTTTAACCTTCCTGCCCGATGGGCATGAAAAAAATGGTTTATAATCCCAAAAATAAAAAGAAACTCGTAAAACAAGATAGCTTTTTGGAAGCGCTGCGTGATTTAGGGGGCGGGGTAATTGACTCAATGGCTCATGATGTAGTTGAAGGAATTACCCAAGAGGCTTTCAATCAAATTACCAGCCGAAAAACAGGGGAACTAAAACCAGGCCAAACATTAGACGTGGGGCAATTAGCAAAAACCGAAGAAAAGCTGGAAAAACAAACGAAGAAATTCACCCAAGAATTTTTGGATATCCGCCAACAAGAAAGACTTGTTTGGGTAAGAGAAAAGCAAGATACCAGACTCCAAATCGCCGCCATCTTAGAAGAACTCAAAAAATTGGCTTCAGCAACCAAAAACCTATCCACGGAGGTTGATATTGCTGCGAAACAAATTCCGGTTGAGCCAGGTGTCTACCATATTTCATTTTTTGAAAAACTGCGGCAGACATTGACTTTATTAAGAAAAAGAATTGAAGAATCAGCAACCTGGTTGGCAACTTTTAACCAAAAGGCAAAAAAGCGAAATTATTATTGGGCCCAAGTCCGCAAATCCGGCACCAAATTTATGCTCTCCCAAGAGCGCTATATGGCAACCCAAGCGGGGTAAAGAATTTCAAATTCTCCAATTTTCAAATTTCCCAAAATATGATAAAATTAATTTGCAATTTGATAATCGGACAGGTCAGAGGTTGTGG
>JBNAVS010000065.1:0-3645 GCA_049700235.1 Microgenomates group bacterium | reverse complement strand
TTTGAAAAAGGAGTTGATCCTGAGGGAGTGATCACCGCAATGAAAAAAGCAGTAGAAATGTTTGAGCAAAACTGCGAAGCAAAAGTTGCTAGTAAACTTATAGATATTTATCCAAATCCCCAAAAACCAAAACAAGTAACTTTAGATTTAAATTTAGTCAAAAAAGTAATCGGCATTGAAATTCCCAAAAGGGAGATCATTAAAATTCTTGACTCGCTTGGGTTCTCACTTTTAACTTTTAACTCTTCACTTTTAACTTTCTCTGTCCCTCACTGGCGACACGAAGATATAAATATTCCTGAAGATTTGGTAGAGGAAATTGCCCGAATTTATGGCTATCATCAACTTCCCTCTGTTCTTCCTGAAGGACAAATTCCCTTAAGACCAGAAAATCCTCTCTTAGAAAAAGAAGAGCAGGTTAAAGATATTTTAAAGTTTTGGGGATTTACGGAAACACCAAATTACTCAATGATTGGTGAAAAAAGCCTTAAAAATATTGAAATCAACCCCAAAGATTGTCTTAAAATTGCCAATCCCTTAACCGAAGACCTTGTTTATCTTCGACCCTCTTTAATTTCCTCTTTATTAGAGGTTATTGCCAAAAATAGCAACTATCAAAAAATCAAAATTTTTGAATTGGCTAATATTTACATTCCCCAAAAGCCAAATCAACTCCCCGAAGAAATTTCTACCTTAACAGCCGCCGTGAATAATGATAATTTTTTCTATCTTAAGGGGATTTTAGAAGGAATTTTAAGCGAGTTAAGCGTTGGAGAGTTTGAATTTAAACTATATCCCTTTAAAAAAACCTTTTACGGTAAAATTCTTCATCCCCTTAAAAGGGCAGAGATCCTTATAAAAAACAATCCTGTAGGAATTTTGGGAGAAATCAAGCCGTTAATTCTTAATCGATTTGGGATAACCCACAAAGTCACGATTTTTGAAATCAATCTTAAGGAAGTTGTAAAGTTTGCCACAGACTTTAAAAAATATACCCCAATTCCCAAATATCCGCCAATAATTGAGGATTTAGCTTTTGTTGTCCCGCCCCGAACAGAAGTAGGGAAGATAGTCCAATTAATTAAACTATCCAGTCCAATTATTCAAAGTGTGGAACTTTTAGATTCCTATAAAAACACCCGCACTTTCCGAATTACTTACCAAAGTTACAAAAGAAATTTAACTGATGAAGAGGTAAAGGAAATAAGGGAAAAAATAGTTAAAACTCTGGAAGGAAAATATAAAATAAAATTAAAAACAATTTAAGAGGTCGGAGTGGGAGAAAGAAATAAGGAAGGAGTAGGGGTTGGGGTAGAAAGGGGGGTAGGAGTTGGAGTAGGGGAGGGTTGCCAGTTCCAAGGAACATTAACACCAATTTTGACTTCTGATTCGGCTTGATTTGCTTTTTCATCATAAGCTTTTACCTTAATGGTGTATGTTCCATCCGGAAGAGTAAAATCCATTTTGTAGGGTCGATTGGTCACTTTATCTTTAAAATCACCATTAATGTAAAATTCCACCTTTTCTACCCTGTTGGCAGCAATCACTTCTGCCTTCACGGTAATATCATTGCTATCTATCTGCTGTTCGTTTTGAGGTTCTAAAATTTTTATCACCATTTCTTCCTCGTTCCCACAATATTCAGTCGGCGGGTGATAGCGCGGATCAGGCTGGGTTGCTAACCATTGATTTATCCCTTCTTGCCAGCGATTAACCCCATCAGTACTTACCGGATCCTCTTCTTTAAAAACAAAATACTCTTTTTCTTCGTACTCTCCACGGGCAATTTGGGCAGGAGTAGCAAGCTTTTCTTGCCCTCGACAGAGTTTTAATTTTTTATGAATGGGGTCTTCGGCTGTTGGCTCAGTTCCTTTAATAAAATATTCCACTTTTGAAGGAAAACCATCATGGGCTTTAAAGCCGGAAACAGCATCTACTTCGGCGGTGACTATACCCTCGGGAACCGGAAAGTCAACTGCCGGCTTATCAGCCAAGGCAAGCTGGATGATTCTTCGCCAAATTGGAGCGGCCCCAGCAACACCGGAGACAAGCTGTTTCATTGGAGAATTATCGTTATTACCAACCCAAACACCAACTACTACTTGGGGTGTCCAGCCAATCGTCCAATTATCTCTCTTATCATTTGTTGTTCCTGTTTTTACCGCCACCTTCCTCCCGGGAACGACCAAAGCGCTTCTTTCTCCAAAAGTAATAAGCCTGGCAGAATTATCAGATAAAATATGGGAAATCAAAAATGCTTCTTCGGGTTTTAAAACTCTTTTCTCCCCGCTTGGTTTGTATTCTTCCAGAATTTTTCCCTCTTTATCAGTAACTTTAAGAATGCTTATTGGCTCGACCTTTAATCCACCGTTAGCAAAAGCGCCGTAGGCAGCTGTCAGCTCCAAAAGCCTCACCTCACCCCCGCCCAATGTCACTGAAAGCCCCAGTCGCCGAAGATTTTCCGGCGATGGCTCCAAAGTACTTATCCCCATTTCATACGCCGTATTAAGCATCTCTTTTAGGCCAATTTTAGCCAACATTTTTACGGCGGGAACATTAATTGAATTCCCTAAAGCATAGCGAACCTGCAATGGTCCGTGAAATTTACCATCATAATTGACTGGCTTATAATCTGGCTGGCCGGGAATTTTAAAAGTTGTCGGTGTATCCATTAAAAGGGTGGCAGGGGTGTATCCTTTTTTAAAGGCGGTAACATAAGTTACCGGTTTAATCGCCGAACCAGGCTGGCGCGGCCGCAAAGTAACGTTAACTTTCCCATCATAATTTGGGTCATCATAATTTTTCGAACCAACCATTGCCAGAATTTCGCCGGTATTCGGATTAATAACTACTGCCGCTCCGTTGGTAATATGATATTTTTCTTCAACCTTGGCAATTTCTTCGGCAACGATTTTTTGGGCTTCTTCCTGAAGTTTCAAATCTAAAGTAGTTGTTACCCTCAATCCTCCTTGCTCAACAATCCTCTGTCCATATCTATCCTCAAGCAGCCTTTTAACATACATCACAAAATGGGGCGCTTTTAAAGTGGTCCTAGGCGAGACAAATTTAACTTCGGGAAGTAGTTTTTTGGCTTCTTCTTCCTGCTGGGGAGTAATATAGCCGTCTTCCCGCATCCGACGCAAAACCTGCTGCGTCCTCCCAATATAAGCCTTAGGATCATCACCAAAAGGAGAGTAAGCCGACGGTCGTTGGGGCAATCCTGCCAAAATTGCCGATTCAACTAAATTCAGCTCGCTAACTTTTTTCCCAAAATAAACTTCAGCTGCTGCCTCAACACCCCACGCCGTACCTCCGTAAGGAGATTCGTTAAGATACATTTGTAAAATCTGGTCTTTGGAGTATTTACTCTCAATTTGGACCGCTAAAATGAATTCTTTAATTTTTCTGGGTAATGTTCGCTGAGAGGACAAAAGGACATTTTTTACCAGTTGCTGAGTTAATGTCGACCCACCCTGAAGTCTCCGATGGATCACAATACTATAAATCGCCCGTAAAATTCCTTTTGGGTCAAAACCACGATGTTTATAAAAATTCTTGTCTTCAATGGCAATAGTCGCGTTTTTAAGATGCTCGGGTACCTCCTCTAAAACAATAGGTGTCCGTCTTTGTTCGGCAAAAACATCA
>JBNAVS010000064.1:0-3645 GCA_049700235.1 Microgenomates group bacterium | reverse complement strand
ATTAGCTCTCCTTACCACTCCTCTAAGGATTATCTCCGGAGGAGTATGAGCCATGGGAATGCCAGTTTCCTTGCTCCACTTAGCCACTGTCTCCGATTGAATATAGGGATTAAGGCTATACCTTCCCGGCAGCAAGCTCTCATTTTTTAGGGGGTTAAGGAGATGCTGGGTATAAAGAGGGGGGGTCAAAGGAACCTCAACTAATCTTGGATTTTGTCCTGCTATCCTCCTTACATAATCTCTAAAATCGCCAGGAACTTTTCCCACCACCACCAAATCTCCTTCCCCCGCCATATGGAGAGAACGAGCCAATAAATGAAGAATAAGTCTAGCTACTTTCCCTTCACATCCTCGCTGTTGATTAGGGTCTAAAATATCGGGAGTATTTTGAATAATAATGTGTCTGGGGTTTTCTGGACTCATTTCTTTCTCGTCCTCCTTAAAAATCTTTCAATTTCAGAAATTAAATGATTAAGCAAAAATTTCTCCTGACCTTTTTTAATCACTATTCTTATTCCCTCTTTATTTAATCCCGCCGGCTGATAAACGCTTTGAATCCAACCATTTTTCCATAAATAAGAAGAAAGATGTCTTATCCAATGAGGACAAACAAAAATCTGGGGAATAAAATCAGAACCTGTTAAAAAATCAATTTCTTTTTCTTTTAAGTAATCCTCTAATTTCTTCCTTATTCTCAAATAATCCTTTGCCAATATTGCGTAACCCTGAAAATCCAAATAAGAGATGTTTAAACCCAAACTTAAAACTCCCAGCGAACTTCTGGTAACCAGCAAGCCGGATATTAAACTATGACCGGAGCTTGTATAGGTTAAAATCTCCCTATACTTTTCGCAAAGATTTTTCTCTCTTAGGAGAAGAAGGCCGCACCCCGGTAAAGAAAGCCCATACTTATGTCCGGAAATATTTACCGACCACAAGCTCTTAAGATGATTAAATTTATACTTAATATTGGTTTTAAGAAAAGGGATAATAAACCCCCCTATTGCCGCATCTATATGAAGTTTTTTCCTTTTTTCCAGACATATTTTATCAAGGGTGGAAAAATCGTCTATTACCCCCAATTCAGTAGAGCCCATCGTTCCCACAACAAGAATTGTGTTTTTGTCAATTTTTCTTGCTACATCTTCCGCGCTGATGCCAAATTCCGAGTTTAATCTTGCCCTTTTTATCTTTATCCTCAAAAACTCAGCACATCTATAAAAGCTAGAATGGGCATTTTCTCCCACAATGATATTTGGAGAGGAAATATTTTTATTTTCTTCGCGAGCGTAATATAGAGCAAGAAGAATTGCCTCAGTAGAGCCTGATGTCAAAACCACCTCTCCCTTCTTATTACCAAAAACCTTTTTGGCAAAGCTTCTAATTTCTTCTTCACAACGATTGACTAAGTTATAAGCCTTGGCATCAATCAAATTTTTAACCAAATAAGATTCTAAATAAGGTTTTACTACTTTCAGCGGCTTAACAGTAGTAAATGTACCTAAGTTTTTGACCGCCTCTGGCTCTTTTGAGATATCTAATTTAAACGACATTTTCCCACTAAAAAACCTCCCTTGGTTTGGGAGGTTTTAAAAATTTCTAATTTCTAATTTCTAATTTCTAATGAGAATCTTTTCCTCCCAAACCATCCCCCTCCTCAAAAAGAGGATAAAAAGGATGGTAATAATAAGGAGGAAAAGACTATTCATTTTGAAAATATTATAACACATTTGTCTAGACCCTGACGATCCGGGATCGGTTGCCTATTGACGATCCGGTAAACCACTTATTAACTTTCAAATTGGACCAATTGGACAAATTAGACAAATCGGTTTTATGATATCATATTCTTATGAAAGTTTCTCCCTCTATCTTTCGCGAATACGATATTCGGGGGATAACCGGCAAAAAACACGATCCTAAACTTGTTTCTGAATACGAAAAGCTCTATGGCGAATTTCCGGGAATTACCTTAGATTTAAAAACCGCCAAAGCAGTGGGCCAGGCCTTTGCCACCATTATCAAAAAACAAAAAGAAAAAAAGATTTTGGTGGGGATGGAGCTTCGCCCCTATGCCGAAAAACTAAAAGCTGCCTTTATTTCTGGTGTTGCCAAAAGCGGGTTGGATGTTTTAGATATTGGTCCTTCCCCCACTCCCTTAGTTTATTTCCTTACCGCCCATTTAAAATTAGACGGCGGGGTAAGCATCACCGGCTCCCACAATATCTGGTTTTACAATGGCTTTAAGCTGGTGAAGAAAAACTCCCTCCCTTTATATGGCAAAGAGCTTCAAAAATTACGCCAAATTATTGAAAAAGAAAGCTTTGTTAAGGCAAAAACTCCTGGCAAAATTGAGACTTTAAAAAATGGTTTTGGAATTTACCAAAATTATGCCAAAAAATATCTAAGATTATCCCGGCCGGTAAAAATTGTTGTTGATTGCGGCAATGGCACTCCTGGTTTGTTTGCCAAAAAATTTTTGGAAAGTTTGGGAGCAAAAATAGTTGCCGGCTTGTATCTTAGACCCAACGCCTCCTTTCCCCACCATGTCCCCGATCCCGAACAACCAAAAAATATGGCAGACTTGGCCAAAAAAGTCCGCCAAACAGGCGCTGAGTTGGGTTTGGCTTTTGATGCCGATGGCGACCGGGTGGGAGTAGTTGATGAAAATGGCAATTTAATTTGGGCCGATTATCTGCTGTTAATTTTGGCAAAAGATGTTTTATCCCGCTATCCCGGCAAAAAAATTCTTTTTGATGTTAAATGTTCCGGGCTTTTGGAAACCTTAATTCCCTCCTTTGGCGGCACTCCTTTAATGCACCGCACCGGTCATGCGCCAATAAAAGATAGTTTTCAAAAAGACCGCCAAATTATTTTGGGTGGTGAGGTCTCCGGCCATTTTTATTTTGGCGAGAATCATTATCGGGTAGATGATGGCTTTTGGGCTGCCGGAAAAATCCTTGAGATTTATTCCCAAACAAGAAAGCCATTTTCCTCCCTTTTCTCTTTTATCCCCAAACTCGTCCGCACCCCGGAGATCAAGCTTCCTTGCCCTGATGAGCTAAAATTTAAAGTGGTTGAAAAAATTACCCGCCAATTGGCAAAAAAATACAAGGTTATCACCATCGACGGCGGGCGAGTTGTTTTTGATACTCAAACTTGGGGTCTGGTCCGGGCCTCAAATACCTCTCCTTATTTAACTTTGCGCTTTGAAGGACCAAGCGAAGAAAAAGTCCTTAAAGCAAAAAATGTTTTTGCCGATGTTCTGGAAAAATTCCCCCAAATTGGCGACCGTCTCTCCCGCACCCAAGTCGCCTCCCCCACCGGCAAATTGGGCTATGTTTAAAGAAGGCAACCAAACAAACGGAAATCCAAAATTGACAGAAAATGAGTTGATTGTTAAGCTATTAAGCAGAAAGAGTTATTCGCCCTCTTCTTGCCTAGCATCGAAAAGTGCACACAACGTTGGCAAAGTTAACAATCTAACAATCTATAATATGCTTCCATAGAAGATAAGTCTTATATTTTCCGCGAAGTGGATCGTCGGTAATTCGTTTAATTCTAAATCCTCCTCGTTTATAGAATTTAAGTGCTTTAAGCAACGAACTTGATACCCTAACGGATATGAGCCCAAAAAAGTGAACC
>JBNAVS010000063.1:0-3661 GCA_049700235.1 Microgenomates group bacterium | reverse complement strand
CGCCAGCTTTGGCACGAGCGGAGAATAAAAGAATTTTTGGAATATTTAGCTGAGAGTTACCAGCAAAGAATTAAATTGCCCTTTCATAATGCCGTTTTTCAGATTGTCTTTTATGTCTTTTGTTTTTGGGTTTTAACCTCAACCGGGAGCTTATTTGGTAAGGGACTGGTAATGGCAATGGCCTTGCATTTATTAAAAGACGAATTTCATCTCTTATTGACAGGTCGTGATGAACTTTTACGCCGCTGGCTTTTTTGGCCGGTGCGCCGGGAGGTGAGTTTTGGAGAGCAAAAGGTTTTTGTGGGAGTGATGTGGTTGATTTTTTTGGGGCTGAATTTGCTGATAGTTTAAATCATATCCACCGGTGTGTCAATAGGAATTCACTCCCGGTGTGTTTATCCTCTTGACAAACCCCCATATGGGGGGTAAAATTGGTTTTATGAAAGACAAGACAATTCTAAACCGGATGAATTATTTGATTGGCCATTTGAAGGCGAATTTGAAAATGGTTGAGGAGGGAAGATATTGTATTGATATTATTCGCCAAAATCAGGCGGTGATAGCGGCTTTGAAAAAAGTTAATGAAATAATTCTTAAAAATCATCTTGAGACTTGTGTGACAAAGGCAGTGACTGGAAAGGGCAAGAAAAAAAGAGAAAAAGTTTACAAAGAAATTTTGGAAATATTTAGAGAGACCCCATGAACAAAAAAGTTTTTTAACCGGTATTTTTTATGGTCTTTTGCCCCATACTTTTTGTCTTGCCTTTATTGTATTTTCAATAATTGGGGCAACGATAGCAACGACGGTTTTTAGAAAAATTTTACTTCTGCCTTATTTTTTCTGGATTCTTTTGGGGATTTCTTTTCTTTTTGCCACTGTTTCCGCCATAATTTACTTGCGCCGTGATACTTGCTGCTCGGCTGGCGGAGCAAAAAAGCACTGGAAATATCTTTTAGTTCTTTACGGAACGACAATCGTGATAAATCTTTTACTGTTTTTGGTGATTTTTCCTTTGACAACCAATATAAAATCAAAAAATGCCCCTAACGTACTTTCTGCCCAAGCAAAAATCTCCTCCATAACTTTGCAGGTAGCTATTCCTTGCTCTGGCCATGCTCCTTTGATTTCTGGCGAGCTTCAAAAAATTCCTGGGGTTACAGAGGTGAAATTCCGTTTACCCAATTTTTTTGACATCAAATTTGATCAAAACAAAACTTCTTCTGAGAAAATTTTAGGCCTTGAGGTTTTTCAAACCTATAAAGCAGAGATTTTAAGATGAAAAAAATTGTTCTTCGAATTTCTGGGATGCATTGTGCTTCCTGCGCCAGGACAATTGAAAAAGCGCTTTTGAAGGTCGAAGGCGTCAAATCCGCCGTGGTCAATTTTGCCGCTGAAAAAGTAACGGTGGAATGGGATGAAGGGAAAGTAGGGGTGGAAGAGATGGCGGAAGCGGTAAAAAATGTTGGTTATGAGTTGGCGATTGGGGAATTTGAAGATCAAGAAAGAGTTGAGCAAGAAAAAGAGATTTCAATTTTGAAAAAGAAAATTATCGTTGGGGTTTTGATTTCAATACCAGTTTTTCTGGGCAGCTACCCTCAATGGTTTCCTTTTGTGGAAATTATTCCTCGTTTTTGGCGATTTTTCCTTCTTTTTTTATTAACTATCCCCGTCCAATTTTGGGCTGGTTGGCAGTTTTATTCGGGATTAAAACTTTTGGTGAAATATCGGACGGCTGATATGAATACCTTAATTGCCGTCGGAACCTTGTCAGCCTTCTTTTATTCAACCGCGGTGACTTTTTTGGGAAAATTTTTTGAAAAAGGGGGGATACCGGCGGAAGTTTATTTTGATGTTTCCACCATTATTATTACCTTGATTTTATTGGGAAGATTTTTAGAACTTCGGGCTAAAGGTCAAGCCTCGGAGGCAATTAAAAAACTGATGGGGCTGCAGCCGAAGGAAGCAACCATAATTAAAATTAAAAATGAAAAATTAAAAATTAAAAACTACAACGAAAAATTCAAAATTGAAGAATGGGAAGAAGTGAAAGTGCCAATTTCCGAATTAGAGGTTGACGATATTGTAATTGTGAAGCCGGGAGAAAAAATTCCCGTTGATGGGGTGATTATTGAGGGACAATCGGCGGTTGATGAATCAATGGTAACTGGTGAAAGCATGCCGGTGGAGAAAAAGGTCGGTGATGAGGTCATTGGGGCGACAATTAACAAATTCGGTTCTTTTAAGTTCCGAGCCACCAAAGTAGGAAAAGAAACAGTTTTAAGCCAGATTATAAAACTTGTTGAGCAAGCCCAAGGGTCGAAAGCCCCAATTCAACGACTGGCGGATACTGTTTCCGCTTATTTTGTCCCGGCGGTGATTTTTATTGCCATAAGCTCGTTTATTGTTTGGTTGTTGGCAGGTCAGACATTTGTTTTTGCTTTAGTTGTTTTCGTGGCGGTTTTGATTATTGCTTGCCCTTGTGCCTTGGGCTTGGCAACGCCAACAGCCATTATGGTCGGTACTGGTAAGGGAGCGGAACAGGGAATTTTAATTAAGGACGCGACCGCTTTAGAGATTGCCCATAAAATAAAAACGATAGTCTTGGATAAGACCGGAACCTTGACCAAAGGAGAACCAGCTGTAACTGACACGATAATAATATCAAATATCAAAAATCAAATATCAAAAATACAAATTAAAAATGAAAAAGATTTATTAAGATTGGCGGCGTCAGCTGAACTTCGGAGTGAACACCCCTTAGGGCAGGCGGTGGTAAGGAAAGCGAAGGAATTGGGGTTAAAGTTAGTCGAGCCTAAGAATTTCAAGGCGATTGCCGGAAAAGGGATTGTTACCCAATTGCAAATAGCAAATAGTAAATTACAAATAGTCAAGGGAAATAGAGCCTTGATGAGTGATTACAAGATTAAAGTTCCTGATGAGGTTGAGAAAAAAGTTCAGTTTTTGGAAAATGAAGGGAAAACGGCGATGCTGGTAGCGGTTAATGGCAAAATCACTGGGATTATCGCTGTCGCCGATACCTTAAAAGAGAATTCCAAAGAAGCGGTTAGACTTTTGCAGAATTTAGGACTTGAGGTTTGGATGATAACCGGAGACAATCCTCGGACAGCGGCGGCGATTGGCAACCAGATTGATATAAAAGAAGAAAAAATTATGGCGGAGGTTGCTCCTCAGGATAAAGAGAAAAAGATTAGCGAGCTTAGAAAGCAAGGAAAAGTTGTTTGCATGGTTGGTGATGGAATTAATGATGCTCCAGCTTTGGCCGCTTCAGATGTGGGCATCGCTATGGGAGCGGGAACCGATGTAGCCATGGAATCGGCGGGAATTATCTTGATGAAATCTGATTTAATGGATTTGGTGGCGGCCTTAAAGCTTTCTAAAATCACGATGCGGATTATCAAGCAAAATCTCTTTTGGGCCTTTTTTTATAATACCGCCTTTATTCCGGTGGCGGCAGGAGTGCTTTATCCGTTTTTTGGCATTTTGTTAAATCCCATTTTTGCTTCAGCGGCAATGGCCTTTAGTTCGTTATCAGTGGTCCTGAACTCTTTACGACTCAAAAGAATTAGGTTAAGATAGAAAAAGAAAGGAGGTGAGAAAGAAAATGTTTGATTTAACGGGTAAAAAAGCCTTAGTGACTGG
>JBNAVS010000062.1:0-3826 GCA_049700235.1 Microgenomates group bacterium | reverse complement strand
AGCAGAAGTAAAATTTGGCTTGATTAAAACAGTTTTTGCCCTCCGAAATGGAGCTAAATCCTTCTTAATCAGCCCTAAGGCTTTGGTGATATTTTCTTTTCTGGTTTTTTCTTTTACTAAGGCAACATCAGCGGCCATATTTTGATTTTAAACAGGGAGTCAAAAACCCTTTGATAAACAAAACTCCATAAACCAAGTGAGTTGCCAAAATTGCCGGAATTACAAGCAAAGCCACTTTATAGTTTTTCTCCTGACGATAAACATCCCAAGCAGTAAAAATTAATCCCCCCAAATAAAGAAAAATTGCCAGAAAGTAAATGAAAGCAAAAATCCTTGCCAAAAGATAAAACTGAAGATTTTTCCCCAAAAATATCAAAACCGGTCCGCCAACTAAACCCAAAACAAAAAGAGTTGGTGTAAGATAGCCAATCCGCAATGAAGTTTTCGGCATTATTCTGGCAAAATGGCCCCGATGCAAAGCATACCGTGAAATCTGCTTAAGATGAGGCCCAAATACCTCCCGACGATGATGATAAACCAAAACGCCGGGATCATAAATTATTTTTTTCCCCAATTTATAGACCAAATCATAACAAAGCTTGGTATCCTCACCTGGCCAGTAGCGAGAGCTAAACCCACCAACTTGCCAAAAATCATTTTTTCTCACAAGCAAATTAACTGTCGGATAATCATCCACCTCCCGCCGAGGCTTAATGGCACAGCGGTAATTCCCCGCTCCGCCGCTGCCAAAAAAAGTTGACCAAACGAAACCTGAGGCTTTTTGACGAAGATTATTATGGGGGGGAGTTAAAGTGGGGCCGCAAACAGCAGCAATAGAAGAGAAATTTAGAGATTTAGAGGTAAAAATTTTTAGGGCGTTTGTCAGCCAGTTTTTGGCAGGGTAGGAATCGTCGTCCAAAAAAGCCAAAATTTCTCCTTTTGCTTTTCTAGCACCCAAGTCTCTTTTGTCTGCCGGGCCTAATTTTGGCCAAGAAGGAACAATTTTTATCCGTTTGTCGGCAAATTTTTCTTTTGTTAGCCGGTCAGGCAAAATAATAACCTCAAAATTTTTATAAGTTTGGCCGAGAATTGCCGGAATAGTTTCCAAACGTAAATAGTCATTAATTTCTTTAACGGGAATGATTATAGAGACTTTCGTCTCGTTTGAGATGCCTGAAGTTTGATCGTTCACTTTGTTCACTTGTTTGAAATGTTTGAAGCTTGAAGTGTTTCATAATAACAATTCAAACATCATGCTCAAGCCTCAAACATCTTTTAGAGACTTTTTAAAGGCAGTCAGTTTGAAAAACAATTTGTCGATTGGTGAAAAAAGTCGTTTAGCAGTACTCTCTGGAAGATATTTTAATTTAATGGCTAAGATTAATGTTGCTTTCACCTCGAGTAGCGAGCCGATTGCTTGGTTAATAAATCTGGCAAAGTCTTTTTTAGACCCCCTCCCGCTCCCCTCAACTATATTTAAAACAATAGAGACGACGGCACGCTTCAACTGAGAAGTTAAGCCAAATAATTCTTCTTTAGGAAACCGATTCGATATCTTATAAATCTCGATGACAAGATCATTAGCTAATTGATAAATTTCTAAATTCTCAAAATTATATTTAATGTATTTTTTCACGCTTCAAACCTCACACATATCAAACGTCAATGTCATCCGACATTGACCTTAAAATCTAAATCCTTATCATAAATCCATTTTCTTTTATTGGCATCGTCGTAATAGCGCAAAATTTGGAGACGGTAAAAAACTGCTAAAGTATCGATTAACATTTCCCAAACCGTCTTAAATCTAATTGTGCTCGTAAACTTAAACTGTTTTGGATCAATCTTTACTGGCGCCTCGTAAATCCTTTTAAAACCCAGCCGGTGAGCAACTGCCAAAAGCTCTACATCAAAAGCAAATCTTTTAACCAGTAACCTTGGCAAAACTTTCTCCAAAACCTGGCGGCGAAAAATTTTTAATCCTGTTTGGGTATCTTTGACTCTCAAACCAAAAAGGAGCCAAATCAAAATTTGATAGCCCAAACTATAAATTTTTCTCAAAAGCGGATATTCAACTTGGGAAGCAGGATGACGTTTTGAGCCAACAATAACATCTGCCCCATACCATTCCATATGTTCCAAAATCATTGCCAAACCATTTGGATCAATATCCATTCCGGCATCAATAAAAGCAACTATATCGCCCTTTGTCCTAGCCATTCCATAGCGAACAGCATAACCTTTGCCTTTATTAGTAGGATAACCAACGACTTTAATTTTTGCCGATTTCAGTTTTTTTGCTTTTTGATAAGTTTTGTCAATAAAGCCGTCAACCACAACGACAATTTCATAATCATAACGAATTTGCTCTAAAACATTTTGAATCCGCCTCACATCCTTAACAATCGTTTTTTCCTGTTTATAGGCAGGAATAACAACGGAAAGGAAATGGATATTACTCTTTCTCACTTTGCCTTAAAAATATCACTAAACTTACAAAAAGTAAAACAGAAATTACCAAAGAGATTTTAATTATTTGGAGGAGCGAACTATGGAAAGCAAAAATTAGAATAATTTGCAAAAGAGCGGCAAGAAGGCAAAAGACTGCTACCTTTGTTTCCCCCACTGAAAGGAAAAAATTAACCAGCAAACTTGAAAGTGAATAAAAACTAATAAAAACGGCAAAAATTCCTAAATAGGGCAAGGCAGCTAAATAGCCCTCTCCATACAAAATTTTAATCATTGGCGAGGGGAAAAGAAAATATATTGTGGTTATCAAAAGTGATTCTCCGCCAACAATAAACAAAGATTGGGTTAAAAAGTGGCGATATTTTCTTCCATTTTCAAATCTCTCGGAAACTAAGGGAAACATCACCGCCGGGACTACCCCTGAAGCAAAAAAGACAATCCTCCCCAAAACCGAAGTTGCCGAATACAAACCAGCCTCAAGTGGGGAAAAAAAATGCTTTACCAAAATCACATCCGAAGAATAAAGGCTAGTTAAACCTAAGGTTGCCAGCAAAACTGGGAAACTAAAACCAAAAAACTGCCTCCATTCAATTGTTTCCCCATCTTTATACTGCCACAAAAAACGCAAGGGATAAAAAGATAAAAAATAGGGCAAAAGTGACCCTAAAAATATTGCTGCCAGGGCCCCGCTTACTCCAAAGCCAACCATTACTAAAAAAATTGCGATTGTTAGTTTTAAAATAGTGGCAAAAACACTGTTAAATGCTAAAAAATTAAATTTTAGAAATCCCCGAAGCGTCCCGTCATTAACAAAGGAAAGGAGACTTAAACCCATCCAGCCCCCCAAAACAACTATCGGAAAAGAGTTTTCCAATTGGAGGAAAGTGGCGATTTTTTCTTTTAAAATAAAAAAAGCGGCAAATAAAAAAAGTCCAAGAACACTAAAAATCTTTTGCAACCCCCAAAACAAATTAAAAATTTTTGAAAATTGACCTTTTACTTTATATTTGGTAACAAACTTAACTACGGTGGTTAAAAAGGTCGTCGAGATGATAGAAAGCAAGTAAGCAAGGGAAATCAACGATGTTAAGACTCCGTAATCTTTTGGTCCCAACATTCGCCCCATCAAAAGGTGATACAAATAATTGCCAAAATTGGCAATCATTGTTCCCACAAACAAAACCGAACTACCAGCAATCAAGGGATTGGCAAAAAATTTTTTCATCGCTAACTTACCCAATATCCTCTAGTAAAAAATATAGTGGAAATAGCCCACAAAATTCCCCCCCCGATTAAATAAACAAATTTTAACCAACGGTATTTTTCTACCAGCAAAGCAAGGGCGATAAATCCCGGA
>JBNAVS010000061.1:0-3872 GCA_049700235.1 Microgenomates group bacterium | reverse complement strand
CTTCCGGCCCAAGCCGCCCCTAAAGCGGCATTAACTACTCCAATTTCGTTTTCCAGCTGGCAAACTTTCAACCGATATTTTTTTTGTTTCTCTGCCAAAAAATGCAAAATTCCACTTGTAGGTGTCATTGGATAGGCAAAATAGGAATCCAAACCCGCTTTTATCAACCCCAAACCTATTGCTTCATTTCCAGTAAGTAAAATTTGGGCTTTAGGAGGCAATTTTGGAATTTTCAAAAGAGTTTTACAAGAACCAAAGGCTAAATGAGCAACCTTAAGATTTTTTTCTTCGGCTTCTTTCCCAAACTCTTCTTTAATCACTTTTTCCACCATCTCCCAAGAAATTCCTAAAATTTTTGCTGCCGCTCCCACTAAGGCAACATTTTCCATTAAAGAAATCCCCGCCGTTTCTTTTACCCATTCTTCTAAAGGCAACCCTAAACCTCCTTTAATATCCGGAATTTTTGAAGCGCTATAAACCAATATCCCTTTTTCTTTCAGATTTTGGCGATGAAACTCAACGGTTTTTTTATCCAAGGCAAATAAAAAGTCCAAAGTTAAATTGGCGGTTAAAACTTTTTTTTGAGAGACTCTAATTAAAGAAAAATTATGGCCGCCGCGAATCAAAGACTGATAATCATCATAAATAAAAACCTGCCACCCCCATAAATTTAAAATCTTCCCCAAAAGCAATCCCGCCTTCCGCGAACCCTGCCCTGCTTCTCCCCCAATTAAAATAGTAAACTCCTCCATCTTTTTAATTCTAACATAATTGGGGTGAAAGAAAAAATTTAAGCTGTTTGTTTAATCTTCATTACTTTTCCCCCGCTGATTTTTTGCAACTCTTCCCCGGTGGTTTTGAAAACGGAAAATGGATCTCCGGCTGCGGCCCAAATTTCCGAAAATTTAAAAAGGTCTTTATCAATAAAAGTAGAAATCTTCTGTTTGTGGCCAAAAGGAGGAACACCCCCAACAGCAAACCCGGTTTTTTCTTTCACAAAATCAGCATCCGCTTTTTGAACTTCCTCCCCTAAAATTTTTGCCAATTTTTTCTCATCTACTCTGTTTGCCCCGCTAGTTATCACCAAAATAGGTTTGCCGCTTCCAGTTTTAAAAACAATTGATTTGGCAATTTGACCGAGTTGGCAACCAACCGCCCAGGCCGCTTCCATCGCTGTTCCCGTAGATTTGGGCAGGCAAATAATCTTTAAAGAAATACCTAATTTTTTAATTTTCTCTTTAAATTTTTTCCCCCCGCTTGTCATAATTTTTATGATATAATTTTTTAACTAATAAAGGAAGAGGGCGAGAAAATGATAGCACCGGAAAATTTTACTAGTTTTATAAAAAACGGATTGATTTTTTTGGCAATTTTTCTTGCTTTTTATTTTGTTGGTTATTTATTAAGAAAAATTATTCGGAAAAAACTTCGCCAGGACTTTGCTCCAAAAGAAATTGTCACTTTTATTTCTGATTTAATTTTCTACGCTTCTCTTATATTAGGCTTAACAGTGGGACTGGCCAATATCGGCGTTAATATGAATGCCATAATTGCCAGCTTTGGCTTGGGAGGTTTTGCTTTAGGTTTTGCCCTTAAAGATATCCTTGCCAACTTTGTAAGCGGCTTTTTAATAATTTTAAGCAAAACTTTTAGCGTTGGTGATTATCTTAAAATGGGAACAACCGAGGGGGAGATAAAAGCAATTAACCTCCGGCACACGGTTTTAGCCTCAAAAGAAAACCCCAAACAACGAATTTTAATTCCTAACAGCAACGTTTTTTCTTCGGTGATCATTATTGAAAAGAAAAAGAGCTAATATCTTTGATTTCTACGCCTTTTTTCCAAACTTTTCTTCCAAAAATTTAAGCAGTCTGCCATTATCTAGATCCCGCCGCTTTAGCCAAAAAACATAACAAATCTCTAAAATCCCTAAAGTATTAAATACCAGCAAAATTATAAACCATAAAAGTTGCCGCTTTTGACTCGATTTCCATAAAGCTAATCCTTTCCAAAATAAACTCCACATCATCAAAAATAAAACAAAATAGGGATTTTTAAGCATTTCTCTCATTTTTACCCTTTCCACAAACCATGAATATTACAAAATTCCCTTACCGCCAGAATTTCTTCTTCTTTGACTGAAAATTCAGCTTCTGGTTGGTCACCAGGATTTAAAAATCTTTTCATATTCCCATCTTTAGTAATCGCCTCTATCCATTGAATAAAATGAGTCTCTTCCATTGGATGGGAAATTGAACCAACCCTTACCTTTACCCCGCCAGCCGTTTCTTCTAATACCGGCAAATGTTTTTCCTGCCCCACATCTTGAGTTTT
This sequence comes from Microgenomates group bacterium, assembly GCA_049700235.1. Taxonomy (GTDB): domain Bacteria; phylum Patescibacteriota; class Microgenomatia; order PFEM01; family JBNASD01; genus JBNAVS01. The sequence continues at coordinate 1,538 of JBNAVS010000061.1, read as the reverse complement.
TTCTCTTAGCATCTCCATCGGCTGACCGCAACAAACCAACTGCCCTCCGCCAGCATACAAAACCTCAACAATATTTCCACAAACATTGCATTTATAAACTTGACCATTTTGAATCATCTTTTCTCACCCCCTTCTTTATTAATTATAGTCTATTTTCTTTTTTATTTCCCGGGCAAACTCTCTCGCCGCTAACAAATCTTGTTTATATGAAAGAATTTATAAACTATTAAAACCTTCATTTAAAATTATCTTAATTCATCTCCAATTATTATTCCATATTTCTTGACAAAACCTGCGTTTACCTCCAAAACTTTATCCACTGGTATTTTTAGTTGCAACACCCTTGGCGGTTGAAAATCTTCAGGCTTGATATTTTCACTAATTTCCACCACCTTGTTGTCTTTTATCCAGACAAAATCTAAGGGAAACTTCATGCCCTTCATCCAAAATCCCAAAAAATCAGGCTTTTCAAAAACAAAAATCATCCCCTGATTTTCTGGCAAAAAATCCCTTCCGGAAAGACCTCTTTCTTTTTGTTGGGGAGTTTTAGCAATCTCTACCCAAACTTCCGTTCTACCGACAGTTATTTTTTTCAAATTGGAATTTAAGGGTTGATCTTTAGAATTAAAGAAATAAACAACCAATAAAAAAATAAAAAGAAAAATCAAGAAAAGACAATATTTTTTTGTTTTAAACATACTCAAATAAAATCCCTAATTCCAGAAACTACCGAAGAATTGGAACTACTTTTTTCATTATCCCAAGTTAAAAATCTTTAAAACCCACATTAACGCAATTCCTAAACAAATCAACAAAAATTCAATCACTGATTCTTTAACATTTTCTTTTTTATGGAGCTCAGGAATAATGTCAGTGGCGGCAATATAAATAAACCCGCCAGCGGCAAAAGGAAGTAAAAAAGGAACTAAAATGGAAATTTGCTGCTGGAAAAAATAGATAGCCAAAGCTCCAAAAACAGCGGTTATCGCCGAGGCAAAATTAAACAACAAAGCTTTTCTCTTTTTCAACCCGCCATAAAGAAGGATGGAAAAATCTCCTATTTCTTGGGGGATCTCGTGAAAAACTACTGCCAATGTTGTGATAATCCCTAAGGAAGGATTAGTTAAAAAAACGGCAGCAATTATCGCACCATCAATAAAATTATGTAATCCATCACCAAAAAGGTTTAAATAAACAAAGGAATGAGCCTGGCAAATACCTAAATGACAATGACGCCAATGAAGAATTTTTTCTAGGAGAAAAAAGACCAGAAAGGCAATAATTACCAAGACAAAAGATTTTTCTCCCAGCTGTTCGGCAGATTCGGGTAAAAGATGAAGAAAGGCCCCTCCCAAAAGCGCTCCGCAGGCAAAACTCACCCAAAATTTCAAAATTTTGTTTAAAGATTTTTCTTTGAAAGCAACGAACAAAACACCAATAAACGAAATTAAACTTACTAAAAAAACGCTGATTAAAATATAAACAAAAGTGGTCATCTTGGATTATTTTAAAACAATTTGTCAAAAAATTTGACAATC
>JBNAVS010000060.1:0-3980 GCA_049700235.1 Microgenomates group bacterium | reverse complement strand
ATGGTTCTTAATTATTCTAAAATTCTTTCTGAATTAAAAAGGTCCTTGCCTAAAAATATTTATTTAGCCAATATGCAAACAATTTATCCTTGGGACAGGGGGGTGAATTATGCTATTGACCAAGGCGAAAAAGTTGCTAATGAAATTCCTTAAAAAAAATTGGCCGGAGATAATTTTTGTTGTTTTTGCTTTTGGGTTTTCTTGTTGGTTAATGTGGCATACTTTTGATTATAAAAATGGTCAGATGTTAATTGCTGCCAAAGTTTGGTCTGATTTTGCTGCCAATATTCCTTTGATTCGCTCCTTTTCTTGGGGCAAAAATTGGCCTCCAGAATATCCTTTATTTCCTGGCGAGCCAATAAAATATCATTTTCTTTTTTATTTTTTGGTGGGGATGCTGGAAAAAATAGGCTTGCCCTTAAGCTGGGCCTTAAATTTGCCTAGTGCTTTAGGTTTTTTTGGACTTTTAGTAATAATTTATTTTTTAACTAAGCTTATTTTTTCAAAAAGAAATGTTGCTGTTTTAACAGTTATTTTTTTTCTTTTTAACGGCTCCCTTTCTTTTTTAGAATTTTTCCGTCAACATCCCTTATCTTTAAATACGCCATTTGAAATTATCAATAATAAAATTTTCCCCTCATTTGGTCCCTATGATGGCAAAATTGTCAGCGCCTTTTGGAATTTAAATATTTTTACCAATCAAAGGCATCTTGGCGCTTCCTATTTTTTTGTTCTTTTTATTATTTATCTTTTACTTAGAGCAGTTAAATTTAATAAAAAATTAAAATTCTGGCAGATTTTTTTACCTGGTTTTATTTTCGGCATTATGCCTTTTTTCCATAAAGTTGCCTTTTTAATGAACGGTTTGATTTTATTTTCTTTATTTTTGTATTTTTCCAAACTCCGCTGGCCTATTTTAGTAATCGGCTTAATTGCTGCCTCTTTGGCCTTGCCCCAAATTGCTTATCAGTTTGGAGGAAAAATTCCCCCAATTTCTTTTCACCCCGGCTATTTAATTAATTATCCTTTAACTGCCCCAAAATTTCTTTCTTATTGGTTTCAAAATCTTGGGTTATCTTTAATTTTGATTCCTACCGGATTTTTCCTTGCCAATAGACTGGCTAAAAAACTATTTTTGGCCATTCTACCTCTTTTTATTATCGGCAATCTTTTCCAATTTTCCCCAGAAATCGCCGCCAATCATAAGTTTTTTAATTTATTTCTAATTGCTGGCAACATGTTTACCGCTTGGGTGATTTATTTGATTTGGGAAAAGAGAATTTTTGGAAAAATTGTCGCTTCGGTTTTAGTTTTCTTTCTTATCCTCTCCGGCATTATTGATTTTTTCCCGATTAAAAATGACACGATGTATACCCTCAACGACGCCCCAAAAAACCCAGATATTTTATGGATAAAAGAAAATACTCCGTCTGATGCGGTTTTTTTAAATTCTTCGTTTTTATATCACCCCGCCAGTCTTGCTGGTCGCAAAATCTTTTTAGGCTGGCCTTATTTTCCCTGGTCAGCGGGATATGATACTGAAAGAAGAGGAAAAGTGATGAAAAGAATTTATGAAAGTAAAAATCCGAGGGAGATTTGCCAACTTTTAAAAGAAAATAAAATAGACTATTTTACAGTTGAGGATATTTTTAACGATCCAAACTTACCAAGGATTGAAAGTCGGTTTTTCAAAGAAATTTTTGAGCCAGTTTATGTTGAGACAAAGAAAGATTTTTTCATTTTTAAGACCAATATTGCCTGTCAAGAATATTTATGAAGGGTAAAAAAACACAATTCTTTTTAATTTTAATTTTGCTTTTATTTTCTCTTCTTTATTTGCCCTACATTAATTCCTTTCCTTATTTAGATGGCAATATTGATTTTGTTCGCAGTTGGCGTTTTTTTAGTGGAGGTTTGAGGGAGTATTTTGAAAATGATAGGACTGTTCATCCCCCGTTTAAATTTTTTTTAGTTAGTTTATTGTTTAGGGTTTTTGGAGTAAATACTTTTTCTTATAACCTTTTAGGTTTTCTTTTGGGAATCGCTGCTATTATTTTCATTTTTAAGCTTACTCGGGAACTTTTTAATGCTGAAATTGCAAAGTTGGCTACCTGCTTTTTAGCTTTTTATCCACTTTTTTTATCCGCAGGAATTTTTAGCTTAGCGGATTATATCTTAACCATTCTTATTATTGTTTCTTTATATTTCTATTTAAAAGAAAAATATTCCCTTTATGCCCTTGTCGCTTCTTTAGCTTTTTTAACTAAGGAGACGGGATTATTAATTCCGGTTTTGGTTATTTTAGTTGAAGCGCCTTATTTTTTGACAGAAGTTTTAGGAATCAAAAAACATCAGTCTCTTAAAAAATTACCCCTTTTTATTCTTCCACTAATGATGGCTTCATTTTGGTTTTTAATTTTGAGATTAAGTGGGAAAAAGGCTTGGAGCGATTGGATTTTTAGCGAAACAGCTGAAAAAGGAAGTTTTTACACAATTTTACATAACCTTTTAACTTTTGATTTTCTAAACAAATATACCTATCAACATTGGTTACAATTCTTTTTTTTGAACTTTAATTGGATTTATTGCGTTTTTAGTATAATTGGCCTGACCATTTTTTTTAAAAAGGGAGTTAATTGGTTAAAGATAATTAAAGGGCTAAAAGAGGGAGATATTAAGCTAAAGACTTTTATAATAATTTTTTCGTTTTGCTTTAGTTATTTTTTGACTGTTTTAACTTTTCAAACCTATACTATTCCTCGCTATGCCCTACCGATTATTCCTTTTCTTTTAATATTAACTGCCTTTTCGGCAAGAACTATTGGAGAAAAGTTTCCTGCCATCAAGCAGTTGGTAGTTATTTTTTTATTTATAATCGTTGTAATTAGTTTGTTTTTTTCTCCTGATCCACTTGCCAAGAAAATTTGGGGAGAAGAAAAGGTTTTGGGAGAAACCCTTTACGCCCCTAATCGCCATCTCGCTGGCAACGATGGCATTACCTATAACTTTCAATACCTTTTCATCTTAAAAAAGAGGACGGCTTATCTTCTTAATCCTCAAAATCAAAACAAATATGAATGTTATTGGCTTTTTCCGGATATTAGGAATGATAAGGTGACTCTAAAAGTATTAAATTTTAGAGGTGTTAACCCGGAATCTCCTTGTGATTAAATAATGTCGAGGATAACGAATTATGAACGATATTCGTAATTTCTTGAAGCTATTTTGCCTCTTTTTATTGGAGTTCTTTTTAGCGGTTATTCTTTTTGGTGCCCTTTTTTATAAAGCAGAATATGGCTAAATATGGAGATAAAGCCTTGTTAATTAAACAAAATCCGCTATTTCTGATTATTGGTATTTGCCTTGGTGTTCTTGCTTACTCATTTCTATGGTTGTTTTTAAAAAAACGCTCGGTGAACTTTTTGTTGAAGAGAGGCTGGTTGTTATATTTTGCGGTTGTTGTTTTTCAAGTTTTGGTTATTTATTACTTTCGAATAAATCTCACCGCCGATTGGGAGGTTTTTTATGGAATTGCCCGCCAAATATTGACAGGCAATTTTTCTGGGCTTAATCCTGGGGGATACTTGTATGCTTATCCGCACGCTCTTGGCATTACTTTATATTACATTATCGTAAATATTTTAGCCCCAGATAACATTTATTTTCCAAGAATACTTAATATCTTATATTCCTGGGCTACATTTTTTTAACAAACAAAACTTTTCTCCTATTGAACTCCGTAAATGCAGATTATAAAAAGCAGTTTTTTGTCTACTCTCTTTTTTTCCTACCACCAATATTTATGATAAACCTGGTATATAACGAAGTTTTATCTACAATGTTGTTCTTAGCCGGAGTATATTTAGCTATTAAGTTTATTAATCAAAAAAATAGGAGGCTATTAATTGGAGTCGTTTTCCTATTTTCGCTTGGGCATTTTATTAGAAGTTTGGGTTTTCTTTTTGCTGCGGCTGTTGTTT
>JBNAVS010000059.1:0-3987 GCA_049700235.1 Microgenomates group bacterium | reverse complement strand
AGTTTTGGTCGTGGCGGCGGATGAGGGGGTTAAACCCCAAACATTGGAAAGTCTAAAACATATTCAGGAGGCAAAAATCCCCTTTTTGGTGGCAATAAACAAAATCGATTTGCCAAATGTTAATTTAGACTGGGTAAAGAAAAATTTGGCGGAGAATGGCATTTTAGTTGAAGGATACGGAGGAGATATAGTTTGTGTTCCTGTTTCGGCAAAAACCGGGCAAGGAATTGATGAGCTTTTAGAAATGATTCTTTTGTTAGGAGAAATGGCTCAATTGAAGGCTGATCCGGAAGGAGAACTTGAGGCAGTAGTAATTGAATCAAAATTGGATCCCAAAAAAGGTCCTTTGGCTACAGTTTTGCTAAGAAATGGAAGTCTTAGGGTTGGGGACAAGATAGTGGCGGAAAATGTTAGGGGGAAGATAAAGGCGATGCTAAGCGATAGGGGAGAAAATCTAAAAATCGCTGGGCCTGCTCAACCGGTAGAGGTTTTGGGCTTTAGTGAGGTTCCGCCAGTAGGAGCGAAGGTAACTCTTGCTGTTGCCAAAAAGCAACCGTTGGTCTTCATACCGAAGTTAAAGATTAAACAAAAAGAATCAGCTGAAGGTGAAAAGAAGCTAAAAATTATTCTAAAAGCCGATGTTAGGGGAACACTTGAGGCGATTTTAGGGAGTTTGCCAGATGAGGTTGAGGTTATTTTTTCTGAGGTAGGTAATATTAGTGAGTCAGATGTTCTTTTGGCAAAGACGACCAGGACAGAAACCCTTGGCTTTAATGTTAAAGTTCCCGGGGCGGTTAAAAAGCTGGCCGAAAGCGAAGGAGTAGTGATTAAGACTTACAAGATAATTTACGAGCTTTTAGAGGATTTGGAAAAGAAAGTTTTAAAGATGCTTGAGCCAACAATTGACGAGGAAATCTTGGGTGAGGCAGAAATTGTGGCTGAGTTTATGGTTAGAAAACAACGGGTTGCCGGCTGTCGGGTGAAAGAAGGGGAAATTAGTAAACAAAACCTTTTGCATCTTAAGCGGGGAGAAAAAATTTTAGGTGATTGTCAAATCGTTTCGATGAAAATTGGGAAGGAAGATGTGGCAAGAGTTAAAAAGGGAGAGGAATTTGGAGTAATTTTGTCAAGCCCAGTTGACTTTCAAGTTGGTGATATGTTAATATCTTACCGTAAGCTGCCCCAATAAATGGAGAGATTCTCTGATTTTAGCCAATTTCAACAGGTTTTAAGCACTGCCCAAACGATTTTTGTTCTTCTTCCCCAAAAATTAAATCAGGATACGGTTGCTGCCGGGCTTTCTTTGTTTCTTTCTTTAAAGAAGGCTGGTAAGCAGATTTCGGTTTTCTGTCCCAAACCGATAACTGTCGAATTTTCCTCTTTAGTTGGGGTAGATAAAATAAAAAACCAGTTAGAGGGAAAAAACTTAGTGATTAGTTTTGATTATCTTGAAGATTCGATTGAAAAGGTCAGTTATAATATTGAGAATAATAAATTTAATTTGCTTATCCAGCCGAAGGAAGGCTATCCTCCCTTATCACCCCAAAAGGTTCAGTATTCTTATGTCGGGGCAAACGCCGACCTTTTTTTAGTTTTTGGTACTTCTTTGGAGGATTTAGGAGAAATTTATTCCAATAATAAAAATGTGTTGGAGGAAGGAAAAGTAGTAACTTTCGATTTAGCTGATTTTCAAGCCGCTTCCTATTGCGAGGTGGTTGCCAATTTGTTAGCCCAACTTAAGCTTCCTGTAGATGAAGATATTGCCAGCAATTTGCTGGCAGGAATAGAAGAGGCAACTGCCAGTTTTAGTTCGCCAAAAACCGGGCCGGGATCTTTTGAGGCAGCCGCTTTTTGTTTGCGGGCCGGAGGGCGACGGCCGGAAGGGAAAGTTCATTTGAAACCAATGCCCGAGCAGATTTCTGCCAAAAAACCACCCCACGAGGTAAAGGAAGAAAAACCCTCTCCCGACTGGCTTACCCCAAAAATTTATAAAGGAAATACCCTAATTTAATTTCCTCTTGTGATATTTTTAGATATTTGCTAAAATTATTCCGATGGCGCTAACTGCTGAAGAAAAGAAAAAAATTATTGAGAAATTTGCCCAAACAAAAGGAGATACCGGTTCTCCCGAGGTGCAAATTGCCCTTTTAACTGCTCAAATTAAAAAATTAACCGAGCATTTAAAGGTCCACAAAAAGGATGTTCATTCCCGTCGGGGATTGTTAGCAATGGTTTCTAAAAGAAGGAGACTGCTGAATTATTTATTAAAAAAAGACGAAATTAGATATAAAACTGTTATTGATAAATTGAAATTGAGCAAGTGAAACGAGTTTCTAAATCAGTTGAAATCGGGGGAAAAACCTTAACTTTGGAAGTTGGTCGCTTCGCTTCCCAGGCAAATGCGGCTGTCCTTGCCAGATTAGGAGATACAGTTGTTTTAGCCACGGTAGTTTCGGCAAATCCCAAAGAAGAGTTAAATTATTTTCCCTTAGAAGTTGAATATATTGAGCGGTTTTATGCGGGTGGTCGAATAAAAGGTTCTCCTTGGGTTAAAAGAGAGGGCCGTCCTTCTGATGAAGCAATTTTAACCGCTCGCCTAGTTGATCGCTCGGTTCGGCCTTTGTTTCCCACGGAGTATAAAAATGAAATTCAAGTGATGATTACCGTGCTCTCGGTTGATGCCGAAAATAGTCCTGATATTCCTGCTATTTGCGCCACCTCGGCTGCGCTTGCAATTTCTGATATTCCCTGGAATGGGCCGGTTGGCGCTTTAAGGATTGGTTTTGTTCCCAAAAATGGGGAAGGTTTTTTTGTTGCCAATCCTACTCATCAAGATTTGGAATACTCCGAATTAGATTTAGTTCTTGCTACCACCGATAAAGCAATCATTATGCTTGAGGCAGGGGCAAAAGAGGTTCCTGAAGAAAAATTTTTAAAAGCATTGGAATTTGGGCAAAAAGAGGCCCAGAAGATTATCAACCTGATTTTAGATTTACAAAAAGAAGTTGGAACAAAAAAACAAAAATATATAGCCGAGAAGCCAGATCCGGCCTTGGTAAAACAAGTAGAAAAAGAGGCAGGAGAAAAAATAAAAGAGGTTATTAAAAAAGCGGCAATTGAAAAGGAGTCTTTAGATTTTTTGGGAGAAATAAAGCAAGCTTTAGGAGAGAAATATAATGAGGAAAGAAAAAATACTGTTTTTAAGGCAGTTGACCAATTAGTTAAAAAGATTATCAGGGAGCAGATTTTAAAAAATGGTGTCCGTCCTGACGGAAGAAAACCCCAAGATATCCGCCCAATTGAGATTGAAGTGGGAATTTTACCCCGAACTCACGGTTCGGCGATGTTTAAGCGAGGAAATACTCAAGTGCTGACAGTGACTACTTTAGGCTCCCCTTCTTTGGAGCAATTGATTGAAAGTATGGAAGGTGAGGAAACTAAAAGATATATTCATCATTATTATATGCCACCTTATTCGGTAGGCGAGGTAGGAAAAATTGGCTGGCCATCACGCCGGGAGGTTGGTCATGGAGCTTTGGCAGAAAAAGCCTTAGAGCCGGTGATTCCCCCTGAAGAAAAATTTCCTTATACAATTAGAGTGGTTTCCGAGGTTTTGTCTTCGAATGGGTCAACCTCGATGGCCTCTGTTTGTGGTTCAACTTTGTCTTTAATGGATGCCGGGGTACCAATTAAAGCTCCGGTTGCTGGGCTCGCGATAGGGAAAGTTGGTCAGGTAATTCTTTCTGATATTGCGGGCTTGGAAGATTTCAATGGTGATATGGATTTTAAAATTGCCGGAACAGTTAGGGGAATTACCGCTGTGCAGTTGGATGTTAAAACTCTTGATTTAACTTTAGATCTAATGGAGAAAATTTTGGCCCAAGCAAAAGAAGGAAGGCTTTTTATTTTGGAAAAGATGCTTGCAGTTTTACCTGCTTCTCGGGTCCAAATCTCTAAATTTGCCCCAAAAGTAGAAGTTTTGCGGGT
>JBNAVS010000058.1:0-4062 GCA_049700235.1 Microgenomates group bacterium | reverse complement strand
GGCGGAAAACGGCAAAGCTACCAGAGAGGAGGAGCCTCAAATTTCAAAATCTTTGACCTTCCGGATTTTTTCTTTACCTTTGGCGAGTAACGATTTGCGCACCACTTTAGCCGCCCAGCTGGGCGTTTTGCCAATTTTGCTTACCAATTTTGGGCAAATCAGTTTTGCCGCGCCTATAATAAACGCCTTGGTTTTGCCTGCCGTCCCATTAATAATGGTTTTAGGCCTAATTACTGGGATTTTTGGATTACTCTGGCAGCCAGCAGGTCAGATTGCTAGTTTGTTTGCCTGGGTGCCATTAACTTATTTTGTTAAAATAGTGGAGTGGTTTGGAAATTTACCCTGGGCTTCGGCGGAAATCGGCCGGATTCCTTTTTGGTGGGTGGTGGGGTATTATTTAGTGTTAGGGATAATGTTTATCCGGAGGCCAAAGTTTAAATTTTGACAAATTTCCTTTGACTAACTAAGCGTTAAACTTTTAAACAATTAAACAATTAAACATCCACATACTCATCAGGTCTTGATATGATGATACGTATTATCATAGTAAAAAGAGCAATTAGCAAATTTAAGGTAGTTTGTATTAATGATTTAATTCATTGATACAGAAAGGAATTTTTCTTAATTTTGATATGCGATCGCAACCCTTTTTTAAGATTTTTTTGATCTTTTTGCTTTTGCTTGCTGGTTTGGTTTGGGGAGTAGTTTCCCAACTTCCCGATGGCCGGCTCCATCTAATTTTTTGCGATGTTGGCCAGGGGGATGCGATTTTGGTGGTTCGCCGCTCAACCCAAATTTTGATTGATGGCGGACCAAACGAAAAAGTCCTTTCTTGTCTTTCTTCTCATTTGCCCTTTTGGGATAGACAAATAGAGCTGGTGATTTTAACCCACCCGGAATACGACCACCTAACCGGTCTGGTTTCTGTTATCCAAAGATATAAAACGTTGGCGATTGTTAGTAATTCTTTGTTGGCCGAAACGGGGATTTTTCAAAAATTCCGCCAAGAAGTTGTTAGCCGACAGATTCCGGTTCACAGCCCGGCCGCCGGCGAAGAAATAAGAGTAGGGGAGATAAAACTGCGGATTTTGTCTCCCGAGCAAAAATTAGGTGAGGAGATTGTTTGGAGAAGTTTGGCAGAACCAAAGGTTTTAGGCTTAACCCCGTTTTCCGGCAATTTTAACAAAACGGCAATTGTTACCCTTTTGGATTTTGGCGATTTTCAGGCCCTTTTGCCTGCAGATATTGGGGCGGAGGAGGAGAAAAAAATTTTGCCGGGATTAGAGGAGGTGGAGGTTTTGAAGGTCGGCCATCACGGAAGTAAATACTCGACTTCGAAGGAGCTTTTGGCGGTAACAAAGCCAAAATTGGCCGTTATTTCTGTTGGCGCTAACAACCGCTACGGCCACCCAACCCCGGAGGTTTTGGAGCGCCTTGCCGCCGTTGGCGCCAAAATCCGCCGGACCGATTTGGAGGGAGAGATCGAGGTGGTCTCGGATGGAAGAAATTGGTACCAAGCTCGCCCACCCTAGAGGTAAAAACTATTGTAAAGTAATTTTGAATAATATAAACTTTTTAAAAAATGATTGCTCAAAAGATGTTTCTTGCCAAGGGCGTTGGCGTTCACAAAGAACAATTGGCTTCTTTTGAAGCGGCTTTAAAAGATGCCGGCCTCTCTTCTTTTAATTTAGTCAATGTTTCCAGCATTTTTCCGCCCGGCTGCAAAAAAATTTCCCGAGAGGAAGAGTTGAAATTTTTAAAACCGGGCCAGATTGTTTATTGGGTTTCCAGCAGAAACTCTACTAATGAACCCAATAGGTTGATTGCTGCTTCTATTGGTTGCGCCATCCCTGCTGATCCCAAACAATACGGATATCTTTCTGAACATCACTCTTTTGGCGAAACGGAGAGCAAGGCCGGAGAGTATGCTGAAGATTTAGCCGCCTCTATGTTAGCCACCACCTTGGGAATTGAATTTGACCCGGATTTGGCCTGGGATGAGAGGGAACAGTTATATAAAATAAGCGGAAAAATTATCAGAACAACCAATATTACTCAATCTGCCATTGGCAACAAAGACGGTCTCTGGATAACAGTGGTGGCAGCCGCTGTTTTCGTTGATATGAAATTTGTGGAGGGAAGTGGCAACAAATAATCAAATTAACCAGCCATCTTATTATAAAAAAATGAAAAAATTGTCTTCAACAATTAAAAATTTAGGAAGACATGTGGTTTTTGATTTTTGGGGATGTGTCAATCTAAATTCTCCGACCATTATAAGAAAGGCTTTAAAAGAAGCGGCGAGGGCTTGCAAGGCCACCTTGCTCGGGATTAAAATTCACACCTTTTTTCCTCAGGGGGTGAGCGGTATTGCCCTGCTTGCCGAATCCCATATTTCAATTCATACCTGGCCTGAGCACAAATACGCCGCGGTTGATGTTTTTGTCTGCGGAAAAAAGGACCCCTATCAGACAATACCGGTTTTTAAAAAATATCTAAAACCGAAAAAAGTCGAGGTGATATTCGCCCACCCTAGAGGTGTCCCAGATACGACCCCTTTGGGTGTCTTACCTATTTCTGATTCTCGCTCGTAAGATTTTTCACTGCTTGAACAAGTTCCGGATAGTTGAAATAAGCTCCAAGTTCTTTTTCCCACCCTTTTTGGCGGATATCTACTACCGGCTCCACCCCCTTTCCCTCAATTGGCTGGCCGTCGTCTCTCAAAACCAAACTATGTACTAGAAAGATAGAGTATTTGTTTGATTGATCCAGTTGTTGAGATAAAGGAAAAACCCGCTCCACCGTACCCCAGCCTTTAGTTGGCGTCCCGACTACTACCCCAACATTGTATTTTTTCAACGCCGCCGCCATTGCCTCGGCCGAGGACTGAGTGTCGCTGTTGATTAAAATAACGACTTTTTTGTAGCGAACAAGCGAAGGTAGCCAGCCGGTTTGAGTGCGAAAAACCTGCTTTTCTCCCTGATGATAAAGACGAAAAGCCTCAGAATCCGGCCCGATAAATGGCCCCAAAAAATAAGGCAAGATATCCAGCGAGCCGCCAACATTATCGCGAAGATCAAAAATTAGGGTCGTTGGCCCGCCTTCGCCATCGAATTTTGCTGCCACTCGGGTTAGTTCATCCAAGCTAGTAGGGGAAATCTTTTTCAAATGCAAATGCAAAATATCCGGGGTTAAAAGTTGGTATTCTATAGTTGGCTCGATCCCCGCCTGGTCATAAAGCTGGCGGTTGGCAGAATCGGAAAGCGTTTGATAGGCCTTTTTGAGTTTTTGAAGCTGGGCGGCGGCGGTGGCTGATTTTTGCTTTTCCTGGAAAGCTTGGGCAATAGCCCCCTCTGAGGCATCTTTAGGCACTTCTAAAACCTGGTAAAAATCCTCGGTAGTGACATTGTGAACCGCTTCGGCCAGCGATTTTTCCTCCTTTTTGGTATAAAGCCGGGAGCGACCAGCAGGGGCAAGGTTTGCCAAAACCAAATCGCTAAGTTGGGCGGCAAAATCATTTTGCTTTTCCCCCGGAATTTGTTTTAAAATTTGCGCCAAGTTTTTAAAAAGATTTTCTTTGTTAAGATTTTTTCGCGGTTGGGGAGAACTGGTGAGTTTTTCTGCTCCTGCCAAAAAAAGCTCTCCTAATTGTTCGTCGGAGATTTTTTCCCAATAATTTGTTTGAATTGTTTGATAAACTTCGTTTAAAAAAGCAAGTTGGGGAGAGGCGGGGGAGAGTTGTTTTGGTTTGGTTAACTTTTCTTTTGCCAGCCAACCCCCGCCAAACCCGCCGGCAAGTAAAACCAAGCCGCCAAAAACCAGTAGCAATTTTTTCCCGGGCAGGTTTTTCATTGATTTAGTATACCACAAAGAAATTAAATTCTTGATTTTTTCCCACGTGTCCCATTTTGTCAATTTTGGATTCCACCCGTAAGTCGGATTGAGCAATTAAACATCCACACGGCCATCAGACCTTGATATGATAATACCTAATTATCATAGTAAGAAGAACGATTGGCAAATTTATCAAAGGCAGTTTGTATTAATGATTTAATTCATTGA
>JBNAVS010000057.1:0-4119 GCA_049700235.1 Microgenomates group bacterium | reverse complement strand
CTCCGCCGCCAAATATTCACCCAACTCATGTTTTCATTTTAACAAAGTCCTTCTAATTCCGCAAATATTTTGAAAAAAAGAAAATTGATGGTAAAATAAAATTGAAAATGAGAATTTCTAAAAAACAAAGAAAAATTTGGATAATTTTGGTATTTATCTCTTCAATTGCCCTAATTTTAACTTCAATGATTCCTGTTATTTGGGCGCTTTTAAAATAAATCATGGATTTTAATACACCTGTCAGCAAGCTTTACATGGTTGGGCCAACCTATGCGCGACGGCTCAAAAGGCTTGGGATTGAAACTGTTGGTGACCTTTTGTATCATTTCCCTTTTCGTTATGTTGACTATTCCTTGATTTCTCCAATTAAGCTGGCCCAACCAGGAGAAACAATCACTGTAAGGGGGAAAATCATTTCTATTCGCAACGAATATACTTCCCGAGGAAAAAAAATTCAAAAGGGAATTGTTGCCGATGCTACAGGGACGATTGATGTTGTTTGGTTTAATCAACCTTTCTTAATAAAAACCCTAAAAATAGGAACAACCGTAAGCCTTTCGGGAAAAGTAGATTTTTGGGGGAAAAAAGTTGCTTTAATCTCACCAGAATACGAAAGAGAAACAAGCGACAGGCAACAGGCGACACGAAATATGACAATTCACACCGGTCGTCTGGTTCCCGTTTATCATGAGACTTATGGGATTTCTTCAAAATGGTTAAGGTCAAGGATTGCTCCCTTGCTGGAAACATTTGTCCCAAAAATCGAGGAATTTTTGCCCTCAGAAATTCTTAAAAAGTATGGTTTAATAGACTTTAAAAATGCCCTTGAACAAATACATTTCCCAAAAAATATCAAATGGGCGGATTTAGCTAAAAAAAGATTCGCTTTTGAAGAGCTTTTCCTAATTCAGCTAGCTGCGGCTAGGCGGAAAGCAGAGTGGCAACAAAAAAAACTGGCAAAAAAATTTTTCATCGACCAGGAAAAAGTTTTAGAATTTATTCGCAACCTTCCCTTTGAATTGACCGGCGCCCAAAAAAGAGAATTAAAAGCAATTCTTAAAGATCTAAACAAAAACAAGCCAATGAACCGGTTGTTGCAGGGAGATGTTGGAAGCGGAAAAACGGTTGTTGCCGCCGCCGCTATATTTGTTGCCTATCTTAATAATGTCCAATCAGCCTTAATGGCTCCTACAGAGATCTTAGCTCACCAACATTTTCAAACTCTTAATCAATTACTTACCCCCTTAGGAGTAAAAATTATCTTGCTGACGGGGACAAACAAAAAAACAGAAACCAATTTTGACCTTGCAGTAGGAACCCACGCCTTAATTTATCAAAGAGCGAAATTTAAAAATTTGGGTTTGGTCGTCATTGACGAGCAGCATCGTTTTGGAGTAGAACAGCGGGGGAAATTAATTGAGAAAGGGGAAACTCCCCATGTTTTAACAATGACCGCGACCCCAATTCCAAGAACAATTGCTTTAACTTTATATGGAGATTTGGATCTTTCGGTATTAGACGAAATGCCAGCAGGAAGACAAAAAGTAAAAACCTGGGTTGTTCCTCCCCAAAAGAGAGCCGCTGCTTACGAATGGATAAGAAAACAAATAAAAGAAACCCAAAGTCAGGCATTTATCATTTGCCCCCTAATTGAAGAGTCTAACTATGAAACTCTTCAGACAGTTAAAGCAGCAACCTCCGAGTTTGAGCGGCTGAAAAAAGAGGTTTTCCCAGACCTAAAGTTAGGTTTACTCCATGGTCGGCTAAAAACAAAGGAAAAAAACCAAATTTTGGAGGATTTCAAAAATTGTAAGTTAGATATTCTTGTCTCCACGCCGGTAGTTGAAGTCGGCATTGATATTCCCACGGCAACAATTATGATGATTGAAGGAGCCGAGCGATTTGGGTTGGCCCAACTTCATCAACTCCGGGGCCGAGTTGGCAGAAGTAACCGTCCTTCTTTTTGTCTTCTTTTTAGCGAGCATCAGGATGAAAATAGCTTAAAAAGGCTTAAGGCGTTAGAGCGAACGAATATTGGAATGGAATTAGCCGAATTGGATCTGCGACTCCGTGGTCCGGGAGAAATTTATGGCACTCGTCAACATGGTTTTTTGGAACTTAAGGTAGCAAGTTTTTCCGATCTTCCATTAATTGAAAAAACAAAAAAAGCTGCCGAAGAAATTCTTCCAAAGCTTTATTGCTATCCTTCCTTGCAAGAAAGATTAAAAGAATATATAATTAAAAAGGTTGAACCAAATTAACTTATGCCTCCGCTACCTAAAAGAAAAATTTCCAGCCGAAGACAGGGAAAAAGAAGGGCAGCAAAAAACTTAAAGCTACCTACTCTTATTCCCTGTCCTAAATGTGGCCAACTTAAAAAACCTCATCAAGAGTGTCCTTATTGTCATCAATAAATACAAAGATGAAATGCGCGGCCGACCCAAGACATAAAGCAAGAGAAAAGATAATAAAGGAGTTGTTTAGTTGGGGATTTAATCAAGGGGAAACTTTCAAAAATGAGGTAGTTGGGAAGATTATTAAAAAAATAAAAAAAATTGACAGCATTATCGCCCAAGCAGCTCCCCAGTGGCCTGTGAAACAGATAAACCGGATTGACCTGGCAATTCTTCGCTTGGCTGTCTGGGAACTGATACTTGCTCCCAAAGAACCACCAAAAGTAATTATTGATGAAGCAATAGAATTAGCAAAAACCTACGGTGGAGAAAAAAGTCCGGCTTTTGTTAATGGAGTATTGGGAACGATTTTTAAAAACTATAAAAATGAACAAAATTAAAGATTTAGAAAAAAAATTGGGGATAAAATTCCAAAATCAAAAACTTCTTTTGGAAGCGTTAACTCACCGTTCTTACCTTAATGAAACAAAACAAAAGGGTCTTTGTTCAAATGAACGATTAGAATTCCTTGGAGATTCTATTCTTTCTTTTATGATTTCTGAATGGCTGTTTAAAAAATTTCCCCAATACCCTGAGGGGACTTTAACTAACTTGCGTTCAAATCTTGTTAAAACAGAAAGCTTGGCAAAAATTGCTAAAAAATTTTACTTAGGAAATTACCTTTTCTTAAGTAAGGGAGAAAAAGAAGAAGGAGGACAAAATAACCCCACTCTTCTTGCTAATGCCCTCGAAGCGGTTTTGGGAGCAATTTTTCTTGACCAAGGGATAAACGCCGCCAAAAAATTTGTCCAGGCAAACTTCAAAAATTTATTGGAAAATCTAATTTCAAAAGGCGAATTTAAAGATTTCAAAAGCCTTTTGCAAGAAAAAACCCAGGCGGAAAATAAACTCTCGCCTGTCTATAAAACCCTAAGGGAAACTGGTCCTGACCATGCAAAGACTTTCACCGTTGGGGTATATTTAGGAAAAAAATTATTAGCCACAGGCCAGGGGAAAAGTAAACAATCAGCGGAGAAGCAGGCAGCGAAATATGCTTTAGAAAAACTAAAATGAAAAAACTTTTAGAATATATTATCCGTTCTCTTGTTGAAAATCCTAAGGATGTAGTAATAGAAGAAAAAGAAGAAGGAGACTATTTAACTTTGGTTATTAAAGTTCATCCCGAAGATATAAAAATTGTCATTGGCAAAAAAGGACAAACAATTAAGGCTATAAGAGAACTGGCTAAAATAAAAGCTATTGGAAAAGGGAAAAAAATCAACATTAAAATCGAGGAGTAATTTAAAAGGCAAAGGGATTTTCCTTACCACTTTGAACTGGCGGCAAACTTTCCTCGGTTAAAACAGAATTAAAATTTGCAACCTCCTGATAAATTTTTTCCTCTTGAGAGGTAATTAAAGGAAGGGGAGACTCCATCGCGCCAAGCTCTTTAGGTAAAGGCAAAAAGGAAACTTTAACTTTTACTGTCGCCTCGAGTAAACCTTCTTCTTTAAAGGAAATACTTGTCTCTTCCAACTTCATTAAAGGAAGAACTGTTTCAATTTTTTCCATAAAACCAGTTATCTTTTCGGGACTTCCTTCTATCTTTAAAGAAAGGGTTTCTCCTGGATCAATTTGAACTCTCTGGAGAGTTATTCCTTGCTGAGTACTTAAAAGCTTTAAAGTTAAAAGAATGTTAGCAACATCTTTTTCCGGTGGCAAAGCT
>JBNAVS010000056.1:0-4226 GCA_049700235.1 Microgenomates group bacterium | reverse complement strand
TAGTTCCTCTTGCTTTTTTTCCACCGGCGCTCCGGTTGGGGTTGGCGTGGGCGAGGGGAGCTTTTTTGCCAGCTCATCAAGCTCGCTTTTTGCCTTTTGCCAATCAGGCGAATCAGCCGGAACCAAGGCCAAAGTTTGTTGCATTGCCTGATAGGCCTGGGGATATTTTTTGTCCTCCCTGTAAGCCGCCGCCAAATTATACCAACCATTGGCATAATCTGGTTTTAACTCAACCGCTACCCGGAAGACTTTTTGCGCTTCATCATAGTTCCCCAAAGCATAAAAAAGCCCGCCCAAATCAACCCGCAAGCGGGGATTTATTGGGTCGGTTACTACTGCCTGCTGATAGGCAGCTATCGCCCACTGGTCTGCTCCTTGGGCAAAATTTAAAAGTTGGCGGTAAAGGACAGCCAAATTTTCCCAGGTAGCGGCATTGGTTGGGCCCAGAGCGGTTGCTGCCCTTGCTTCTCTGATTGCCTGCTGGATAAGCTGGGTAATGTTTGCTCGGTCCTGGTCGGTTAGTTGGCCGGAAGGAGGATTGGCTGCCAAGCTGTTTGCCAGGGCTAAATTCGTTTGCGAATAGGCAAGCCGAAAATCAGTCCGGTAGGGATTTTTTTGAATTGCTTTTATTTGGTAATTGTAGGTTCCCAAGCCATCGTTTTTTGCCAAGGCATTAAGGGATTTTTTGAAATAAATCTCTCCCTCATAAGCGCGAGCGGCAAACCAAACCAAAGGCGAGAAAAGCAAAATCACTCCTCCCAAAGGCAACCAGCGGAAATTCCCCGGAAGCTGAAGGCTGATTTTTTCTTTTGCCTCTCCAATTATTGCCAAAAGGGCAAAAAGGGCAAAAAGGAGGGTAAGGCTTGCCGGCAAAAAAAGACTCAAAAGGAAAAAACTCACCACTCCCCAAAAAAAGGGGGATTTTATAATTTTTATAAATTTTATAACAGTTATAACGGTTATAAGAAACGCCCCCAGCCCTACCAAGCCTAATTCTGTCCAAAGCTGAAAAACAAAACTTGAACTTGTCCCGAAGCGCAAATTCCAAAAATCAAAGCGATTAAAGCCAACCGGCCGAAAGCGATTAAAGGCAGAAACAAAGTTTGTCGGCCCAACGCCAAAAAGAGGATTTTGCTTAAAAGCCTCAACCGCAATTGCCCAGCCAGAGGAGTAGGGAAGTAAAGTCAAAGCCGCCGGTTTTCCCGGAAGCATCTGGTAAATTGCCAAAATTGCTCCCCCAGCCAAAAGCAAAGAAACCAGAGCAAAAACCGTTGCCCGCAAAAGGCTTGTTTTAAGATTTTGTTTTAAGAAAAGCAAAAGGGAAGGGAGGAGGACTAAGATGAAAGTTGCTACTGTCAAAAGGCTGCCAGCCGGCGTCCAATTTTTTGGCCGGGCAAAAGCAAAAGGGCTTTGGGAGGGGATAAGAGTTTCTCCCAAGCCAAAAAACTGATAGATGGTGACAAGAGACAAAACGCTGGCGGCGCCAACTAAACCCCAAAAGATTTTTTGCCGGTCTTCGGCCAAGTTTAAAATCAGAAAATAAAAAAGAAAAAGGCCGAAAATCGTTCCTAAGCCTCCGGGTAAAAGCAGGGCCTCAACTTTGTTTGGTGAGGAAAAAATTGTGCTTAAAACAGCGGCGACTACCCAAAAAAGAAGGGGTAGGAAAAATGGGGAAGATTTAATTTCTAATTTTTGTTCCTGAAGGGCTTTTACTCCCCAAAGCAAAAAACCAACCACCACCCCTGCCCAAAGCAAATAATTTTTGTTAAAATCATAAAAATCCACCGTCAGCGGCAGAAAAAATAGGGGAATGAGAAAAACAAAAAAACTTAAGATGATGCTGGCTAAATTTAATCGTTTCACTTTTTAAATTTTAAATTTTAAATTGCTACGATCCACCATTTAAATTTTATCTCAAAATCCGCCGGGCTGTCAATTCCCACCTTAAACCACCCCTTTTCCTCCGCAACACCGGGTGTTGAATCGTATCTGGACACCGGGGAGAGGGCTTTCTTGGCAGTTACCGAAAGGACTTTGTTTCCTGTTTTTCCCAGGGGGACAACAACGATTTGTTTATCGGCGGTAATGTTACTATTATAAATAGTCACCTCGGTTTGCCCAGGAGGAATTACCCCCTCGCCGCTTTTTGCGTTAATAGAAATTTCCGCCGAGCTTTGGGCGTTGGTAGTTGGGGATTGTTGGTCGCTGGCGATAATCAGCTTTCCTGCCAGCGCCGCCTGCTCCAGGGGCAGTTCCTGGGTGCCAATAATTTCTTTTTGGTTGGCAGAGGCAGCAGGGACCGGTTCGCCGGGTGAGGTGAGATATTTTAGATTGGCTTTTGTTATCGCCTCCTTAAGAGTTGCCAGTCGTTCTTTTAATTTTTGCTGATTTTCATCGGTTGCCGGGAGTAACCCGAGCAGTTTTTCAAAATAATGACTCGCTTTTACCAGCTGGCCTGAGCGCTCCAAGGCATCGGCCAGATTATAAAGAGTTTGCAGGTCGGTTGGCGCAAGCAGGTGGGCGTTGTAAAAAGCCAGGGCCGCTCCCTCAAAATCTCCTCCCGCCAAATACAAATTTGCCAGCCGGGTATGGTAGGCAGGGTTTTGGCTGTTAAGCTTAATTGCTTCCCGCAGGTCTTGAATAGCAAACTTCCCTGCGTCTGGCAAAAATGGAGTTAAGGCCTGATAAATGTTTGCCCGCTGGCTAAAAACCCGGTCATCCGCCGGATAAACAGCAATTCCCTGGTTAATCACATCTAGCGCCTGGTTGACAAGCTCAATGATTTTTTGTTTCTCCTCGGGTGTTTGCTGGCGGTTTGAATTCTCTGCCTCGTTTGTCGTTCTTGTCGTTGCCCCGCCTGCCATTCCGCCCGTCGTTCCACTTGTCTGCTCCGCTAGCTCCCGCGCCTTATTCAAAAACTCCTGAGATGTTGTTATATAGTAGGAGATAGTTTGTTGGGGATTTTTCCCAGCCGGTTGGGCGACCGAAACCGAACTGAATCCCTCCTCCGGCAAGGGAGAAACCAGCCGCGGCTCCCGCCGCCCAAATTTTATAACTGTTATAACCGTTATAAAAATTATAACTGTTATAAAAATTATCTTTTTTCCCATCTTTTTCGAAATTCCATTCTTTTTTTAAAAAGATTCTCCCGAAAACCGCCTTCTTGAACAAATTTCTCCTCCAGCCAGCGCAGTTTCTGGTCTAAAAGTTGGTTTGTTTGGTTTATCAGGCAAACCATCGCGTTGGCCGCCCTTTCAGGGTTACCGATATAAATTTTATAATCGTTATAACTTTTATAATCTTTATAGGCGAGGCTGCGGATCTGGCGGGCTTTTGGCGAATCTTTCGGCCAAACAGGTAGCCGCTGCTGGCGGAGGAAATCCTGATAATCGTTTAAAAGTTCCTCCAACGAACCGCGGGCGACACTTAAAAGTTTTAGCCGGCCCTCAATACTCTTTTGCAAATAAGCCTCGGCGATGTTTTGCTTGCCGGAGCGAGCGGCTTGTTCCATCTGATCTTTGGTTCGCGAATGGGGGTTGACAAACCGCTGGCAAAACTCCACCGTAAAATTATAAATAATCTCCGCCTGCTTAAAAAAGGGAAGAGATTTGTATCCGCCCTCGGTCATGTTATTTTATAAATTTTATAATCGTTATAACCATTATAACTGTTATATCAATTTATAATCCACCAATTGAATTTTACCTCTACCGCTAGGGGAGTATCTACTCCCACCTTAAACCAGCCCGGTTGGCCGTTTGCCGCCCCCTGCTTTGCCTTGACAAACAAGACTTTGTTTCGGGTGGAGGAAATCGGGGTGATGTAAACAAGGGTATTTTCTGTAACAAACGGTGATTTAATAGTAATTTCTGTTTCGCCGGCCGGCAGGGTAGCGGTGCCGGCAGTGGCGTTGGTAGATACCTCGGAGGTCACTCCCGGAGTGGCCGGCACGGACTCTCCGGGAGTGTTATTGTTGGCGATGATGATTTTTTGGAAAGTGCCGGAGCCAGAGGCGGTGAGATTGCCGCCAAAAACAGCCGAGCCGCTGGCAGTAAGATCGCCCGCCAGCCAAGCCGAACCCGAAGCATCAATTGAGGCGACAATTTTGTTCTCAACACCCTTAACCAACAATCGCCCAAACTTCGATTCTCCTTGATTAACTTGGTCAACTTGATTAACTTGATTAACTTGATTAACTTGGTTAACTTGGTCAACTTGGTCAACTT
>JBNAVS010000055.1:0-4261 GCA_049700235.1 Microgenomates group bacterium | reverse complement strand
GAAATTCGAATATCGAAATTCGAAACAATTTTCAAAATTCGAATTTTCTAAACAGTTTTGGTCATTTGAATTTGGATCATTGGATTTTGTTTCGGATTTCGGATTTCGTGCTTCGGATTTTCCTTCCGGTCGCCAGACCGGAAGAAGTGTATCGCCAGTAACGCATTGTCCTTCAACATGAAGTTTTTGGGCAGGAGAAGTTGTCCCAATTCCCACATTGCCGGCAAAATAATTATCGCCGCTGCCCAAAATCCGCAAATTTCCCGCGGCTGAAGCGTTGCCCGAAGCATCAACGGTGAATTTCGGAGTGGGGGTTGAGCCAGCCTCCAACTTTAATAAATTAAGATTAGTATTGTCATTGGCAACCTTGCCGTAATAAAGGGTGTTTTCCTCTTTTTGGCCAGAAGTCCCGAGCTGGGCATCGGTGGCGTTTAGCAGATGGCCTTTCGGAGCGCTAAGAGTGAAATTTAGCACCCCAGAGCCATCGGGTGCTAAGGTGATATTCCCGTTTGAGCCGGTGGCGGTGGTGAGGGTGAGGGCCTGGCCTTTGATACCAAAAGTTCCGGAAGTTGATTGGATAGAAGGCGAGGCGGCGGCAATGACAATGTTGCCGTCAGAGTTGACGATAGGAATGGTGTTTGTTCCCGAGGGAGAGGCGGGCGGAAAACCCTGCAAAGTCTCGGCATTCAAAGCATATCCAACTGTTGCAATCTGTATCCGAGGGGTCATTTCTGCATCAGCGCCGACAGTGATTCCCAGCCAGATTTGGGGGTTTTCTGTAAAAACCGAGGCATCAATTTCCGCTCCGCACTCCAAACCCAGGAGGACGGAAAAAATCCCATCTTGGTCAGGGGTTATCGAACAGGTGCCGGAATTCCAAAGGGCGGTGCCCCCGGTTGAAACATTGTAAAGCTTAAAGACCATATTGGTTGCCGAGGTGATGGGGTTGTTTGAAGAGTCGGTCAGCCGGCCCTGGAAAGACAAATAGCGCTTGGGTCGGGTTAAGGTAGAGGGGTAGGCAAGAGGTTCAGGGGCTTTTTTGAAAAACTGGTCATAAATTCCAAAACCCAAAGCGGCGCAAAAAATAATCAAAATCGCCCAATGAAGATAGCGGGTGATTGAGATAGAAGTATATATTTCGTAAATGTTTGATAGGGTAGGGAAGGAGGGGATTCTTCTTAGACGATCTCGGATCGTAAAGCTAACACCTCGGAGGAGTCCATCCGGCCACCTCCGAGTTGGAATAAATGGATTTTCTTTTATATAGCCTTTTTCCGCTGCCCATTGGCAAAACTTGCGGACGGCCGCCATCCGGCGCTTGATGGTTGAAGGCGAAAGCCCCAGGCTTTCCAACTTCCGCTGGTAAGCTAAAATTTTTCCTTTAGTTATTTCCATTTTGCCTCTTGACAACCTTCTTTTTTTGTGCTATATAATACTTACTTTTCTTCCCCGGTTCGTCCGGGGTTTTTGGTGGTAATTTTTTAACTAATCCTTTAACCTTCTTAACCAGTCTTTCTAGACGAACAATGTTATTAGCTTCACCAATTAGTTCGCCAGCCAGATACTTTTTTCCTGCGGCAACTGCGACCCTTTTGTTCTTGCTTCTTAGATATTTGGTGATTACCAAAAGATCGCTATCACCGGAAAAAATAATGAAAGAATCAAAAGATTTTTCAAAAAGAACCATGTCTAAAGTCATTTCCGCATCAAAATTTGCCTTTGGAAGCAAGATCTTAATTTGTTTTTTTCTCGGCTGTTCCAGTTGTTTGAAAATAGCTTTTTGAATTACCGGAGATAATTTTGTTAAAGCTTCTCGATTACCTCGCTGTTGGAAAAGACTCAACAGGCCAACTTTGATATATTTTACCGGCTTGGTTACCACCTCAAAGCCAATTTGGCGCACCTTGAGCAAAAAAGCATGGGAGCGGGGATTTTTTGGGTCAGTGCCGTAGTAAAAAATAATTTTTTCCGCCCCTAAATTTTTCAAATATTGATAAAGGACCTCTAGATCAAAGGTAAGTCCTTTTTCCTTTGCCCAGGCTTTGATATTGGCGTAATCAATAAAGACCGCTGTTTTTCCTTTAGTTATTTTCATTGACATCTTCTGATTTTTGCTATAATCAAAACGGCGGGCCAAACAAAGGGCGAGCTTTGTCCTTGTTCCCCAAACCTGGCGGCTTGCCCTAGCGGGTCCGCCGTTGTTGTTAAGTCGCTTCAAGCCAGCTTAAAAAGTGCCTTAAATCTGATAAATAATTTTTGATTGTCAAGGGACTGGTTTTTTCTTTTTCCAAATATCTCCGGAAATCCTTTAGAGTCACTGTCCATTCTGGGAGAGCCCTTCGGTCACTCCCGGAGAGATGTGATCTTGCCTGTTCGGCAGTGATGTTGCTGATTTTTGCCGCCGGGTTTTCCGAAAGCCATCCTTGATTTCTGGCAAACTCTCCAAGTTTGCGTAAGGCCGATAAATGGCGATTAATTGTAGATAGGGGAGTTTTAGCAGTCAGCAAATCCGCTTGATATTCTTCAATTGTTTCCTTGGTAAGAATTCCAAAAATTGCTTTTCCGGCGACTTGATAGTGAATGCCAGTTTTTTTCGCCAGCCAGTCAAAAAAATCTTTAACATCGCTCACATAATTTTTGACCGTTACCGGCGATGATTTTTGGCTTATAAGATAGACCCTAAAATATTCGGGCAGGTTCATAGCAGTTTTATTTCCGCAAAATTAATTTAGCTTCAGATTATACTAATTATACGCGATTATACCTTATTGTTTTCCACTATAATAAGGATTTTTTAGTTTGTCAAGAGGCAAATATTGTTGGTTTTGATGCATTTAGATGAGGTTGTTTTTTAGAAGAAATTTGCCGCAAAATAGTTTTCATAAGCATTTTCATAAGCAATAATTCCCGCAAATCCACCATTTTATTATGTACAAAAGGTATCATAATATATTATCATTAACAGGACAGCGCTAAAATTGCTGTTGATATATTTTGATATAATGAAGTTTTTTCAAAAATTACCAGTCCTATAATAAATTTAGGGGAGTTGATTGGATTCTTGGGTTGTGGTTATTAGACTTTTTAAATTTTAAATTTTAAATTATCGACTGTCACGGTGAGGGATGAGCATTAAAAACACCTCGGAGCTGTTTTAAAAGCCAACTCCATTAGCCATTAGCTATTAGAAATTAGTCATTAGAAATTAGAAATTAGAAATTCTTTCCCTGTCCTGGAGTAATTTTATTGCTGATATTTTTAGCGATTTGCCAGTTGAGCTGCTAAGCCAATATTGTTTTAAATAAAGCCAAATAAATCTTAATAATTGTTTAAAAAACGGGAATTTAACAGAAACGATAAAGCTAAATTTCGGCGCAAAAAGAGATTCCCTATAGTGTAAAATATTTACTATTTGGGGCGAAAAAGGTTGAGAAGAAAAAATAAATGGGTTATACTTAAATTAATGAGACGGACAATTTTGCTTTTAGTTGCTTTGCTGATTTTACTTTTGTCTTTGGGGGGGCTTGTTTTTTTCATTTCCCAGCGGACGACCTTTTTTGGCCGGGCCTATACGCCAAGGACAGGAAGTAGTTTGGTTTCGGTGGAAAATTCTTATTTATTTGCCTCGCCTTTAGCCGCCCGGGCCGACGGTCAGGAAAAAATCCGTCTAACCGTTTTTTTACTGGATTCTTCCGGTAGGGGAGTGGCCGGGGAGGCGGTTTTTTTGGGACAGGACGAGCGGCTAAACATTTACCCCACCCAACCCCTAACTGATGATTTGGGCCGGGCTTTTTTTGACATTTCCGCCACCACCCCAGGAGAGTATTTAATGGAGGCGCGCGTCGGCAACAAAGTCTTGCCCCAGAGGGTAAAAATTAGTTTTTTTTAACGATGCACAAAACTTCTCCTGAATTTAGAAAATCTTTGTCTTTTGCTTACAACGAAGGTGTAGGGTGTATTACCGCTTAAAAGAAAGTTTTAATTTTTTATGTTAAAAACCTCTTTTGCAAAACTAAAATTAGAAGATCAAAAGCTTATCAGTGAGGCAGAAAAAGTTTTAAAAAATGCCTATGATCCTTATTCTCAATTTTATGTTGGAGCAGCGTTGTTAACAGAAAAAGGGAATATTTACAAAGGAACAAATATTAATACTTGTGCTTATGGGGGGATATGCGCTGAAAGATCAGCTATTTGTCAAATGGTTTCCAACGGAGAATATCTAATCAAAAAAATAGCTATTATTGCCAAAAGCGATCATTTT
>JBNAVS010000054.1:0-4272 GCA_049700235.1 Microgenomates group bacterium | reverse complement strand
GTAAGAATGAATTTCTTTTTCCTTAAACCACAACTCCCGCTCAATTTTTGCTTCCTTAGGCGTTCCGGAGGCATGGATAAGATTGTGAACCGAGCGGCGTTTTAAATTTGACAAGAGCGGCGAGTCAAAGCTGTAATCACCGCGAATTGTTCCTGGTGGAGCTTGGTGGGGATAAGTTGGGCCAACGATTTTCCGGACAATCTCCACCGCTCCCGGCGCCTCCAAAAGCATGACTACCACCGGGCCTTCAGTTAAATAATCAACATTCCAGCGTTGAACCATTTCCCCAATTTGGCGGTTGGTAAGTTTGTTGAACTCCTCGCCGGGGTCAAAGCCTTGTTGGCGGTAAAAATCGCGGACTTTCTTGCCTACATTTTCGTACCACTCGTCATTGACTCCATAATGCTTAAAAGCCATCTTTTTGTCTATCCAAACCATTTTTAAGGCAACAATTTTTAAGCCTGCTTTCTCAAATCGGGAAATAATCTCGCCCACCAATCCCCGCTTTACTCCATCAGGCTTTACCAAAACAACGGTTTGTTCAAGAGGAATCTTTGCCATTTGACAAATTTTATCCCTAAAATCTCTCTCTGTCAATCTTTATCATCTTGTATCAATGATTTAAATCATTTTAAACTAACAACCTAATAATTTCGAAAACTGGGCGGGGTTTTTGTATGGACCAACGACCGTTAAATTTATTTTTTCCGGTTTAAAAATTTCTTTGGCAACCTGTTGGACATCTTCGGCGGTAACTTTGTCGATTTCTGCCAGCGCTTGCTTGGGCGTGCGGACTTTCCCTTCTAAAATCAGCTGGGTTGCTGCCCGGGAGGCGACATTTTGGGAATCCTCCAAACCAAGAATAAGATTCCCTTTAAGCATCTCTTTTACTTTGGTAAGCTCTTTTTCGCTTACTTTCTTGCTTACCAGCTTTTCCATCTCCTTTTGGATTAACTTAATCGCTTCCTCAACTTTCCCCAGCTTCACCCCTGCCCGGCTAACCAAATAGCCAGAATCGGTATAAAATTCCGCCTCGCTGCCGACATAATAAGCTAATCCCCGCCTCTCTCTGATTTCCAAAAAAAGCCGCGAGCTCATTCCCGCCCCCAAAATTGCCGTCAAAACCCCCAAGGCCCAGCGACGGCGGTCTTTTAGCGAATATCCCGGAACTCCCAAGCAAAAATGAGCCTGCTCGGTTTTTTTGGTTATTAATTTCAGCCGCGGTTTGTCCTGCTGGATTTTGATAGATTTTGTTATCTTATGACCTACTTCCCGCTGTGCGTCGCCGAAGGCTTTGCCGGCGGCGCGAAGCGAACCAAAAAATTCCTCGGTTAACTCGGTCAACTTGGTCAACTTGGTCAACTTAATCCCTCCTGCCACCGCCACCACCATATTTTGGGGATAATAAAGACGGGCTAAATATTCCAAAAAATCCGACCGGCGAATTTTTGCCACCGTCTCCTTTTCTCCGGCAATATCCCAACCCATGGGATTGTCGCCATACAAAAGCCGCTCAAACTCCACCGCCACTTTTGTCATTGGCACATCCTCGCGCATATTAATCTCCTCAATTATTACTCCCCTCTCCCGCTCGATTTCCTCAGTTTTTAACAAAGAGTTTGTCAGCATATCTGACAAAATATCGCAAGCCAAAGGCAGATGGCGCAGCGGAAGTTTCACCCAATAACCGGTAAATTCTTTATCAGTAAAAGCATTGAAAACCCCACCAACAGCCTCGATTTCGCTGGCGATAGCTTTTGTCGTTGGCCGTTTTTTTGTCCCTTTAAAAGCCATATGCTCCAAAAAATGGGCCAAGCCGTTGGTCCGCCGGGTTTCGTAGCGCGAACCAGCACCAACCCCAACCATCACTGTCACTGATTCCAGCCGGGGCATAGGGATGGTAATTAGATGAAGACCGTTTTTCAAACTGATCAAATTATAATTATCCATAATAATAAATTCTAAATTCTAATATCTAAACTCTAAACAATATTTAATTTTCTAAATTCCAATTTACCAAACTTTTATTTTGACTTTTCTATGATAGCACCGAAAATCTTCATTAACTCTGTTGCTTCTTTGATTAATGCTAACTTTTCTTTTTCTAATTCAGGATTGATATTAAGAAGATTAAGCCAGTAGCAACTCTCTTTAGCTTCTTTTTTACAAATTTTGATTCTCATCACGAAATCTTTCTTACTTAAAGATTCATTCGCTTCGATATAATTCGCGCCGATTGACCCGCTTGCTCTTATAAGCTGTTTACAATCTTCAATATTACTAATCGTTCTAGGGATACTTCTAACAAAAAACCTCACTTTCTTAGCAAATTCAAGCGTTCTTTTCTCTAGGTCATATTGTTTAGAGTTTGTAATTTGTTTCATTGAAATTTGTTTAGAATTTCGAATTTCGTGCTTAGAATTTAAAATTACATTTTACGTGGCGTTTCGATACCTAATAAAGTCAAGCCGTTTTTTAGAATTTGGCCGGTGGCCGCGGTTAAAGCCAAACGCCCTTCGACAAGCTCAGGGCTGGGGGCTTTCAAAATTGGCCATTTATTATAAAACAAATTATACTTCCCTGCCAACTCGAATAAATAATTACAAATCAGATTCGGAGCAAAGTTTTCTCCTGCCTCCAAAACCACTTCGGGAAATTTATAAATCGTCCGCAAAATTGATTTTTCCTCCTCATTTACCGGTTCGTCATACCTATTCCGATCCCGGATCGTAAAACTTTTGGATTTTTTCAGGACGCTTTGTGTCCTCGCATAAGTGTATTGTAAATATGGGGCGGAGTTTCCCTCCAAACGAAACATTTTCTCCCACTCAAAAACAATATCAGTTGTCGGGTGATGACTTAAATCAAAATATTTCACCGCCCCTACTCCAACGGCGCGGGCAACTTCGACTTGCTGGCGAGGAGTTAAACCGCGACCAGTCTGGGAAGCTTGAATAATTTTTTGCGCCCGGGAAATTGCCTCCTGCAAAATCTCTTCCAAATGGACAGTTTTCCCTGCCCGGGTACTCATTTTCCCCCCATCAAATTGTATCAAACCATGAGGAACATGAACAAAATGTGTAAGTTTTCCCATCCCCAATTTTTCCGCCACCAAAAAAGTTTGCTGAAAATGAAGTTTTTGGTCGGCGCCAACCTCATAAACATACAAATCCGGCTGCCAACGCCGCTTGCGATACCAAATTGCCGCTAAATCCCGCAACTCATAGGTAGTTGCCCCATCGGATTTTAAAAGCATTGCTGGCGGTAATCCTGCTTCAGAAAGGTCAACAATTAACGCACCCTGGCCTTTTTTGGCAATTTTTTTCCGCAAGGCAAGCTTTATGATTTCCCGCATTTTATCCTCATAAAAACTTTCTCCCAAAGCAAAATCTATTTTTACTCCCAAAAGTTGATAAACCCGCTCAAACTCTCTCAAACTAATCTCAACACAGGCTTTCCAAATTTTTTTCGCCTCCGCCTCCCCTTCTTCAAGTTTTTTAAACCAAGCCCGGGCTTCATCCTCCAGGGCGGGATTTTTTTCTGCTTGCTGGTGAAACTTAACATAAAGCTTTTCCAAATCGGAAACAGTCAGTTGGTCTGCCGGTTTTTTGGCCCAACGGCGAATGGCAACAATTAGTTTCCCGAACTGCGTCCCCCAATCGCCCAAATGATTAACGCCAACTGTCTTCCAGCCCAAAAATTTATAAATATTGTAAATCGCCTGGCCGATGATGGTTGAACGAAGATGGCCGACACCAAAGGGTTTGGCAATATTTGGCGAGGAATAATCAATGACTACCGTTTTTCCCTTCCCTACTTTTGAACTCCCATATCTTTCTTTTTCTTTTAGCACTTCCCAAACTTGACTGATAAGATATTCATTTTGGAGCCATATATTGATAAAACCGGGTTGGACGACACCGATTTTTCCCACATATGCCGGCAAACCTTGGGAGCGCCAGGCATTGACAATGGCGTTGGCTAAATCATACTGATTTAAAATTTTTAATTTTGAATTTTGAATTTTGAATTTCAGAGCAATATTGGTTGAATAATCACCCTGAGCTTGCCGAAGGGGATGCTCCAAAACCACATCCTCAAATTTCACCTTACCCTTCCCCACCACCTTCACCGCTGCCTGGTAAATTAGCCGGCGCAGTTTATAATTCAAACTATTTTTATCCTCCATCTTCATCTAAATCCTCCGACAAACCCCGAGTTTATCGAGGGGTTGACAAACCCTTGATTTTATGATATAAAAAAGTTAATTGT
>JBNAVS010000053.1:0-4288 GCA_049700235.1 Microgenomates group bacterium | reverse complement strand
TAATAAATTTGGGTATTA
The DNA here is from genome assembly GCA_049700235.1 of Microgenomates group bacterium. GTDB lineage: Bacteria > Patescibacteriota > Microgenomatia > PFEM01 > JBNASD01 > JBNAVS01. The sequence continues at coordinate 4,270 of JBNAVS010000053.1, read as the reverse complement.
TAAGAGCCCAACAGCAAGTGCCACTTTTGAATCAAGAAAAGGCCTACTTGTCTTCCCTGCCCCTTAGAGAAGATGTTACCCCCCAGTTATTCCAAGAAAGATATGAAGATTATCAAGAAGCCCAAGCCCAAGCGTTTCTTGATTGCTATCAATTAGCCGAAAGAATTTTAGGCCAGTTTTTTGCCTTGGAAGTAGAAGAAAGTAAATTTCCCTCCTTAGCAAGAGAAAAAGAACGGCTAAGGCGAAGATTTGAACACCCTACCCAGAGGGAGCCTGAATGGAAGAGTCCTGAGGAGAGAATGGAAGCATTGGGAAATATACTGCAGGCTAACCGGGAATTTGAAAGGCTATCAGAGGAAAAAAGGATTCTTGGTCTTGGTCTTTCTCTTGTCCACGCCGCCCTTAATATTTACCAGGTCCAACAAAGTATAGAGGAGTTAAGAAGAAGCAGGGCAACTGATATCCTCTTTCTTTTAACAACCGAAGAGGCGCGGAGTTTAATGGAGCCAATAAATAATGTTAACGACATAATCGGTAATTTTGTTCATGCAGTCTTGGAGCAATGTGGAGGTCAGACAGGAGTTATGTATGACCTAAGCAAGTTGTATGAATCTAGGACTAACCAAAGTTAAGAAGATTTAAAAAAGAAAAAAGGCTGGAAGAACTACTAAAAACCAGTACGGGCTTGCTTTTACAAGATAGACAGAGATGGCAAAGTTTGTGGTATGAAACAAGAGAAAGGGGAACACCACTTTATATCATTGCTCCTTTAAGTTTCCACGATGCTATGGACAGGCTAAATTTAGGGTGGGGACATGGAAGTGTAGATTATAGATACAGGGCTTCTTGCTCACTGGGAGCTTGGGATGAGCCCCCATTTGAAACAATAGAATTAAAAAGGTACGATGAACAAGGATTACCTTTTGAAGAATTTAAGAAAAAAGTCGAACCTTACTTGAGAATTACACCCCAGAGGTGTTAGAGGATATACCCCTCTCGCGCCATTCTCTTCCAACATATTCTACTGCCTTAACAAAGGCTTGGAATTCCTCACCATTCAACCTGCTTATAAACTCGTCGGCAGTAAGAGTAGATAAGTTCTCACAACAGAAACAGGAGAGGGACTAAAAAATTCTGCCTCTAACGCTTCCAGGCCCTTCAAAAGAGCCGCTTTCGTCTCATAGGGCCAAAACTAAGCGAACCATCTGAAATTTGCGAAAGGGGTTGGGAGATTTCATACCCCAGGGCGTGACTTAACTCTTCGGCAATTAGATCCTGGAGGAAATAACGGGCCCAAGGATCATTAGCCACATATTCTCTCCTTACTAAAATCCTTCTTTCTCGGGGAAGAAAAATAGCATTCATCTTAATGCCATTATTATACTACAGGATAAATTACTTGGCAAGAAACCATCCTTTACACCCCATTTTTTGACCCGAGGATTAAATTGTCTTAAAATATTTTCATTGATGGAAAAAGTAACTTGTATCATCCCTGCCTACAACGAAGAATCTACTATTGCCGGAGTGGTTAAAACCTGTCTGGAAACTCCAGAAATTGGGGAAGTGATTGTTGTTTCCGATGGCTCAACCGACAAAACGGTAGAAAAGGTCCAAAAAATCAAAAGCAAAAAATTAAAAATCATTGCCCTTCCGGAAAATCACGGCAAAGGATTTGCGGTTGCCAAAGGAGTTAAAATGGCAAAAAACGAGATTCTTTTGTTTTTGGACGCCGATTTAATAAATCTCCAACCCCACCATCTTTCCTCTTTAATTTGGCCGGTAATAAATAATCAGGCAGATATGAGTGTTGGTATTTGGGGCGCTTTTTCTCCAAATACCCTTTATTCATGGCAGTTAAGTGGGCAAAGAGCTTTTAAAGCTAAATATATCAAAAATCATCTTAAGGAAATCGCTTCTTCTAAATATGGATTAGAAATTGTTCTAAATGAAATTTTTAAAAGAAAAAAAATTGTTACCGTTCCTCTTATTTCTTCAAAACCTCTTCATATTATAAAATATAAAAAGAATTCACCTTGGATAAGAGAATATATTAAAGAAGGACTTCAAATCGGAAAAGTTTTTTTAAAAAACAAAAGCAAAAACTATCAAAAGAAATTTAAAACTGAACTAATTAAAATTTTTGCCTCTTATTTTAGAACTACCGCCAAAAAGATCCGCCAGATTTTGGAAGAATAAACTCTTCAAAAATTTCATTTCTTGCTAAAAAACCCCTAAAAAGAGATTTAAGGGTAGGAATTTTGATTTGGCTTTTATAAGCTAAAAGGGCTTTTTTCTTTTTCTCCAATTCTTCCCGGCTTAACCAAAATGAATACCAATTTTCCCCAAAAACAAGAAATTTAGGAGGATAAACTATCTTTTCCTCTTCAGGCTTTCCCGGATAAACTCGCCAAAATTTCCAACGAAAATGAATCAAATATTGAAAAACTTGAGGTTTAAATTTAAGTGTTTTTAAGACTTCATTTAAGAATAAAAAAACAGCCCGGTGGTCGGAATTGCTTTCTTTTCGGTGGGGTAAAAAAACTTTTGTCGGCCGAAAATCGACAATTATTTTTTTAAGTGAATCCAACAAATTCTTTCCCTTTGCCTCCTTCCTAAAATCTAAACAAAACTCATAGGGAACAAAATCCAAACCACCGCGGTTGCCAATAGTTTTTTTTGGTGTTTTAAATAATTTTTCCAGCTTCGTATCGGGATAGCCTAAAAAAATTACCTCCTCCTGTTTAACTCCCAACTTTTTTAAGGCTTCTAATGCTTCTTTTTGACGCCGAATTCCAATTTTAATAAATTCTTGAGGGGCATATTTAATTTTTCTTTTTTCCCAAAAACTATAAGGGTTACCGTCGCCCACAGTTAAAAACACAATTTTTTTAGGAATTTTTCTTTGAGAAAGATAGGCAATTAAACCGCCACAGGCCAAGGCTTCATCATCGGGATGGGGAGCAAAAATTAAAATTTTATCTTTAGATAAAATTTTTAGCAAACAAAGTTTTATTCTTCTTGCCAGAAACCAACCGCCAAAAAATCCAACTAAAAGAGTTAAAAAAAACAAAATTAAAATCCCCCAACCTAAAACCAGCGCGGTTTCTCGCAAAATCAAAAAATAAGTCCCTTTTTTGGCGGCAATAATTTTTAGCACGAAGTTATTTTAAGAATTTTTGATTTAATTCGTCGAAAGTCCGGTCGGTAACAAGGCTGGTAATTTTGCCGTTGTCTACCGTTGCCCGAATAGTGTGGGGGGTAATAACTTGCGCCAAAATCTGCCCACTGCGCTCTCCGTAACCAGCGGCTCGGCTTTTGAAAGAAAAAGTAAATTCCCAGCAAGAAGGACAACGCAAGGTTTCCGCGCCTTGGAATTTTAAATCAAAACCATCAAATTTATAAGTCGGGGCGTTTTTAACCGCCTCCTCGGCAAGACGGCGGCTTTCCTCAAAACTCACCCCGCCAACTTCCGGCGAGGGCGTAGGCTTCTCTTTCCTCGGTTGCCAAGGCAAACTAACTTTCTTTTCTCCCCTTCTGAAAAATAAAACCCCAGCCCCTAAAACCAAAATCACCAGCAGCAAAATTGCCAAAATTTTTTTCATAAGCTTTGTTATACAGCGTCCCGACGTCCGTCGGGACTCGATAATTCTCTTACAAGCATTATATCACAAAATCAGCAAAATATGATAAAATTTGCTTATGTCAAAAATTCTTACCCTTCCCAATCCAATACTCCGGCAAAAAGCAAAACCGGTGGAAAAAATTGACGCCGAAGTAAAAAAACTGGTTGCTGAAATGATTAAAACTCTCCGACCAAAACCCCGAAAGTTAACCGGCGTTGGCTTGGCCGCTCCTCAGCTGGGAAAATCATTAAGAATAATCGTTGTTTGGTCGCGCCACTCGCGAAAGTTTTTGCCAATGATTAACCCAAAAATTATCTGGCATTCACGGCGGACGCGCTTAGGTGTTCCTGAAAGCAAAAATCCCTACGAGGGTTGTTTATCTGTTCCCGGAGTCTGGGGAAAAGTGCGAAGATACTCGGTTATCAAGGTCCGCTACCAAAATCTCAAAGGCACAGAAATTGTCAGGAAATTTAAAGGCTTTACCGGTGTGGTTGTCCAACACGAAGTTGACCATTTGGAAGGGATTTTGTTTGTGGACAGGATTAAAGAGCAAAAGGGGAAAATAATAATGAAAAATCCCAATTGACCTAATTTCTAATTGACCTAATCAATGACTAATGTCCAAGCACCAATGACCAAAAATT
>JBNAVS010000052.1:0-4429 GCA_049700235.1 Microgenomates group bacterium | reverse complement strand
TTAAAAATTAAAAGTTTAAAAAGGAGGTTACCATGATGGATATGAATGCTAAAAATCAATATCTTTCTGTTTTAAGGAAGCAATACTTAAAGTGCTCGCCCACTTTAGAGGTATCCCATACCTCAGAAGTGTAGCCGATGTTTCTCAGCCTATTCAAGAAATTCTGAAGGTTTTAATACTCTCTTTTTTTCTTAATTGCTTCCTCCAGTCGTCTAAGGGCAACAATCCAGGCTGAGGTCCGCAAATCTATCTTTTCCTCCCCAGACATTTGCCAAACTTTCTCAAAAACAGGGACAATTTTTTCTTTTAGTTTTGCCAAAACTTCCTTTTTTGGCCAATAATAACCGCTTTTATTTTGAACCCATTCCAACCAAGAAACAATCACTCCGCCGCTATTGGCCAAAAAATCGGGAATGGAAATTATCTTTCTTTTTTTTAAAACCTTATCTCCATCAAGAGTTACCGGTCCGTTTGCCATCTCGATTATTATTTTTGCCTTAATTCTTTTTGCCACTTTTTCATCTATTACATTCTCTAAAGCCGCCGGGACCAAAATGTCCGCCGGCAGCATTAAAAATTCTTTATTCTCAATATTTTTCGCTCCCCGAAAATTAACCACCGAGCCGGTTTTTTCTTTATAAGTCATCACCTTTCCCGGCTCCAAGCCAGAAAACCTAAAAATTCCTCCCTTGCTGTCGGCTATTCCTACAATTTTAAATCCTTCTTCCGCTGCCAATTTAGCAAACCAAAAGCCAACATTTCCAAACCCCTGAACAATAATTTTTGTCTCTTGGGGATTTAAACCAAGTTTTTTTGTCAATGTTTCTAAAATATAAACCCCTCCTTGACCAGTTGCTTCTTCCCGACCAGCCGATCCTCCTAATTCCAGCGGCTTTCCTGTAAAAGCCGCCGGTGACTTTTTACCAACTAGTTTTTCGTACTCATCAACCATCCAGGCCATTACTTGGGAGTCGGTGTTTACATCAGGAGCAGGAATATCTACCTCTGGCCCAATAAACTGCCAAATTCCCCTTACATAACTTCGAGAAAGCCTTTCAAGCTCTTTAAAGGAAAGGCTTTGGGGGTCAATTACTACTCCTCCCTTGCCTCCCCCTAAGGGAATATCAACCAGCGCTCCTTTTAAGGTCATCTCAAAAGCCAAAGCTTTTACCTCATCCAAATTTACCTGAGAATGAAAACGAATTCCTCCTTTAAAGGGTCCCAAAATATCATTATATTGGACTCGATAGGCAGGAAGAACAACTAAACTCCCATTATCTTTTCTAAAACTCAAAGAAAACTCAATTACTCTTTTTGGCTGACTCAAAGTTTTTACTAACTCCTCATCAATTGAGGCAATTTTTGCCACTTCCTTAAGTTTTGCCAAAAGACTTTCAAAAAGAGAGGTTTCCTTCATGTCTCGGTTAAAGTTTTTACCATTATTTATGTTTCTGCGCTTTATCCGCCAAAATTCTAACGAGAGAAAATATTTTTACCGGCATCCTCCTGCCGCCGGGGCTTGGGTTTCGGCGCCTAAAACAGTTTGACACTCTTTCGGTTGTTTTTCAAAAGCGGCGCAAATTGCCTTTTTGTAATCTTCCGGCGCCCGTCCGCCATTGTACAAAGTCTCGTTAATAAAAACCGTTGGTGAACCGCTTGCCTGATATTTCTCTGCCTCCTCAACCTCTTTTTTCAACAACTCATTTGCTTTTTCTTTTTCGCAAGCTTTAATCTTTTCTACCTCCAAACCCGCCTCTTTTGCTTGACCCTCCCAGCAGCTGTCAGCATTTTGGGCATTGCATTTTTGATTAACCAGACTAACAAACTTCCACCACTTCTCTAAATCCCCCAACTGAAAAGCACAAATTTCCCTAATATCTTGATGAAGCTCACCATCTCCATGAAGTGATTCCCATTCTCCCTCTTTTATCCCGGCGCAAGCCTTTTTCAAACATTCCTCGGCTGAAGAATAGGGAAAGTATTGTTTCCGACAGTCCTCCAAACTTTTAACCTGTCCAGCATCAACTCCTGACTGGCATCTTTGTTTTGCCTGGTCGTTCCAAACCCGGAAAGGACAAGACTGCTCGCAAGAAGCTTTTTTGTCAGAGACAATATACCGTGGTTGCCAATTTACCTTATCCTTCAAAAGCTGATAAACCGGCTCCAAACCCGCCTCTGCCTGATTACCAAAGGGGCAAAAAGACATGACAAAAAATTTCACCTCCGGCCTGGCGGATTTTTTTGGATTAAAAGAAGGAGCCGCCGGTGTCGCTTGGCTACCGGTGATTTTTTCCTCCGCGCTTTTTTCGCTTCTAATTTTCGTCCACAAACTCCCAGCCAAAAAAGAAGCAATCACCAAAAGCCCAACTAAAATAAAATTAATTTTTGAATTCTTCATAACTCTCCAATTAATCAACTATTGAGTATACTATCAATCAACCACTTAATCAACCGCCAAAATCGCTGAAACCGGGCAACTCTCTACCGCCTCTTTGATTTTCTCTTCCTCATCGCCGGGTGGCTCAATCGGCTGGGCCTTGCCATCATCCCCTAACTTAAAACTTTTCGGGGCAATCGCCACGCAAGTCCCGCACCCGATACATTTTTGCTTGTCTACGGTTATTTTTTTTGCCATTTACAACATCAATCTTCTTTGTAAATCTTTCTTTCAAACGGATCAAGGGCTAAACCAAAACTTTCCAAAGTCAAGACTCCCAAGAGTCTTATTCGGTAATTCCCATTTTTTTAAGCTTAACAAACCTCCTTCCTCCTGTCAAGGATGAAGCGGGTTTGGCTTTTTTAACCCAAAGAATACTGATTTACCTTAGTAAAGATCTTAATTGAGGTGGTTGATGGTTTTAGGATTGCTGAAGGAAGGTTTTTAAAAGGAAGACCTTATGTTTAGACTTTGTGCTTATGATTTTTATTGCTCCTTAATTTTAATTATTTTACCCCCACAAAAACCTGCCCCCATCTTTTTTTAACTTCTTTTAATCCTTTACGGATTCTTTTGGGAAATTTCCGGGAATATTCCTCAAATATCTTTTTATCCAAATTAATCAAAGTCAGTTCTTTATAATCAATATAGGCTTTACCCAATGAAGCCAAATAAATTTGGTCAAGCAAGGCTTTTTCCGGCCGGGCAATATTTATTCCTCCCTCAAGTTTGTAACCAAAATAAAGCTCGGGGGCAAGTTGGGAATAAACCACCTCGGTCTCCCCCAGCATCATTTTTTTGCTCTTTTTCAAAGTAGCAAAAGTTAAACTATAAGGAATCTGGTTAATAATCCCATATCTTGATAAAGCAGAAACAAAAGAAAGATAGGAAGGAAAATAAAGCTGATTAGCTATCTCATCCAAGTATGCCAAGTTATCAGGAATAATATAAACACCAGGTTTGAGCTGGTCTAAAAAACCATCTTTAACTAACCGGTGAATTAAAACTCTCAAACTTTCCCTTTCTCTTCCCAAAAGTTTTTCAAAATCAGCCAAAGTCAAGTATTTTTTTTTAAATTCCTTAAGTTTGTCTAAAAAATCTGCTTTGATATTCATTTTAAAATTTTTTCAATCAACCACCAATTGCCTTTTGGTAAAAATCTTTTTAATTCAGCGGAAATCTTTTTTTTCTCAAACCTGCCGTTGGCCAAAACCGGCTTTTTTTTGAAATACTGAGCCAGCCACCACAAGTCATATAAATCCCGACCTTTAACTCTTTGTCTAAAAGCTTTTTTCTTGTCGGCAAAAATCCTTTCTCGGGTAACGACGAATCCAGAAGTTTTTAAGGGAGTGACTAGGCTCGTTAATTGCAATAACTGAAAATCTTTTCCTTCTTTCCATTTAACCGGTCTTTTGGAAATTTCAATTTTAAGTAAAAAAGGCTGAGGTAAATAATCTTCTTTTATGGAAAAAAGACCAAAATATGTATAATATTTTTCTGTTAATTCCTTGACTTTTACTGTTGGTAAATCTTTTGCTACTTCTTCAAGAATTTTTTTCAACTCCCCCCATTTAATTTTTTTGATTAAAGCAAAATCCAAGTCTTCGGAAAATCTTAAACTTTGATAAGCCAGTCTTAAAGCTGTTCCTCCTTTGAAGACCAGGCATTTTCCCCAAGGGCTTTCCATTAAAGCCTTCAAAAAAATCATTTCATACTCTTCCCTAACAATATTTTCAGGAAAAGTATTCAATTTTTTAACTAAATCTTTAACTGTCAACTCATCCATATTCAGTTCTCATTTTATTAACAATTCTGTCTATTTTCCTGGAACTGATTATAGGAAAAATTTGTTTTGGTGTCAAGAAAGAAAAAATATGAAGTTCCTTAACCTTTCTCTCTCCAGAAAGATCTTTCTCCATTTAGGAAGCAGAACAGGGGGTGGTTCACTTTTTGGGGCTCATATCCGGTCAGTTAGGAGCGGTTGTTCTTGGG
>JBNAVS010000051.1:0-4493 GCA_049700235.1 Microgenomates group bacterium | reverse complement strand
TTTGGATTGCTTTTATGACAAACATTGTCAATTGGGCAAAAGGATTTGATGGTCAGCTGCCGGGAATTGTCGTTATTGCTGCCTTAACAATTGCTATCTTAGCTTTCCGCTTTTCTGCTGATATTACCCAATGGCCAGTAGCGATTCTAGCCTCAATTACTGCCGGCGCTTATTTAGGTTTTTTGCCTTTTAATTTCTATCCCCAAAAGATTATGCCTGGCTATGGAGGCGGATCGCTAGCAGGATTTTTATTGGCAGTTTTAGCAATCTTATCTACTACCAAAGTGGGAACGGCAATTGTTGTTTTAGGAGTGCCTTTTATTGATGCTTTTTATTCTATTGCTCGCCGGCTTGCTTCTGGCCATTCTCCTGTCTGGGGTGATCGCGGCCATCTTCATCACAAAATTTTGGATGAGTGGAAATGGGGAAAAAGAAAAGCGGCAATATTTTATTGGGCAATAACGGCTATCTTAGGAGTTCTTGCTTTAAATTTGTCTAGTCTTCAAAAATTTTATACAATAGTGATGTTAGCAGTCATAATCGGAGGATTATTTTTGTGGTTCAGATTTTTGAAAACCTTTTCCGCAGTATCAGACCAAGGCAGGCACTCAAGAACTTAAGCCTCCTTGCTCCTTTGGTTTTCTCCGGAAATTTGTTCGTTACCGAGAAATTCTGGGTGGTGATTCAGTGTGTTTTTATTTTTACTATCTTAACTTCCGCTGTTTATCTGATAAATGACATTGTTGATCTCCCCCGCGATCGTCTCCATCCGCTTAAAAAAACCCGGCCAATCGCTTCTGGTAAATTGCCAATCCCTATTGCCTTATTTATCGCAATTATTGGTGTTTTCTCTGCTTTTTATTTGAGCTATCTTTCTAACTTTTTCTTTTTCCTTGCGGTCATCTTTTATTTCTTTTTGCAATTAATTTATTCTTTGGTTCTTAAAAGCATTATTGTAATGGACGTCCTTGCCGTTGCTTCCGGTTTTATCCTCCGAGTTTACGCCGGCGCTTTGGCTATCAATGTCCATATGAATGTCTGGTTTTTACTCTGTGTTGTCTCTTTAGCTTTGTTTTTAGCCGTCGGCAAAAGAAGAGCAGAATTAGCAATTTTGAATACTCAAGTTGCCGGTCGCCACCGAAAAACTTTAAGTTTTTATACTCCTGATTTGTTGGACTCTTATTTAGCAATGTTTGCCAATTCTGCCTGGCTTTCCTACGCCCTTTTTACCTTTTTCTCTCCTCCCCCGCCAATAAGCCAACGTTTTGCTCTTTACCGCTTTTTGCCCTTGACTTTATCAGGAATAAACAAATGGCTAATGATTACTATTCCTTTGGTTATTTACGGAATAATGCGCTATATGACAATCATTTATCAAGGAAGCCGCGCTGAATCTCCAGAAAAAATCCTTTTATCAGACAAACCGCTTTTGGCTGTTGTTTTAATTTGGGGATTAATGGTGGTGGCAATCCTTTACGGCGTCAGACCATAAGTGGTTCCCAACATGGCTGGCGAAGGAGATAAGATTATAAAGTCTATTTTCGGATTAAAGAAAAAAAGAGGGCAAATCCGACAAAAGCTACAACTAGAGAGGCAACAACAAAACCCCAAATCATTATTTTACTCTCCTTTTCTAAGGTAAAAATAAATAATTATAAATAAAATCCCGGTCGCCAAAGAGGCTGCCGAGAGAACAACTAATAAATCTTGAGAAATCATATTTTTACTTTCCTACTCAACATTAAAGCAAAAATTAATAAGACTGCTGCAAATAACGCCCCCCAAACGGCTGAGCTAATGAACTCAATAAAGCCTTTGCGGAGAAAGAATGGAACTACTACCCCTGTCGTTACCCAAGCAACAGCAAAATTGGCACAAAATTCCGCCAAAACTTTTGATTGGCCAACTGTCAGTTTTCTCATTCTCTGTTTTACTCTACTAACTCAACATATACCCCAGAAACCCAACCCCCTTTATCCTTCTCATACTCAATTTTATACCATTTTGTCCCGCCTACTGTTTTTTCTTCTCCAAGATAGGGAAACATTTCCCCAGGCTTAACCTTAGCCGCTTCAGTGGCAGAGGTTGAAGGTTCCATTCTTACCCGAAGCCAACCGGTTGGCGTTTCTTTAATCTTGACATATGGTTTTTCCGGCGGAGTTACGGTTGCTTTAGGAGTTGTTTTTGGTGTCGGACTAGCTTTAGGGCTGGGGGTAACTTCCGCTTCCTCTGCACTTGGGGTTGCTTCCTCAATTCCCTCGATTTTTTTCGCCAATTGAACATTGACAATCAATTTGTAACCAGCGACTGTTTTTGCGGAAACTGTTCTCTCCTCATAACCAGGTGAGGCAACGACAATTTGATAACTTCCAGGATTCAAATCTTCCAAAGCAACCGGAGCAAAGCCCTTTGGTTCGCCATCAATTTTAACTACTGCCTGGGGGGGGATGGAAACTACTGCTAAAGAAGATTTGTCTTTGGAAGAGATTTTTTCCAGCCAAATAATTTCTCCAGAAGATGCCGATTCTGTTGGACCCAAAGTCCGGTTAATAACCGTCAGAATATTTGAAGTTAAATTTACCTTTCCCTCCCAGGTAACTAAATTATTAGTAGTTTGTTCAGGAACCAGTTTAACAGTGTGCTCCCCAGCCTGGATTTTATCATCTAAAAATGGTGTTGTTCCAACTTGAACTCCATCAATAAAAACAGTGGAGCGGGGAGTGGTAGAAACAGAAATCGCCGCCGGACCGCTTTGGCCTAAAAATTTGCTTTTAACTATTAAACCAATTAAAACCACCCCTAAAACTGCCGCAATCCCCACTATCCAATTTCGTTTCATAAGTTGAAGAATAACATAAAATACTATAAAATATCAACAGGTGACCTGGTACTCGAGAAGCCCAGAGAGCTGTCTGCAAAACAGCTTACGCGGGTGCAATTCCCGCCCAGGTCTCCATGCGGGGTAGTGTACGGTGGCACGTGAGGCCCATAACCTCACAGGCTAGGTTCAACTCCTAGCCCCGCAACAGAATTAGCTTTTAGTCTTTAGTCTATAGCTAATTGCTAAAACCCGGCAGGGTAGCTCAGTTGGTTAGAGCGGGCGATTCATAACCGCCAGGTCACCGGTTCAAATCCGGTCCCTGCCACTAAAAAAACAATTTCCACCACTTTTTCCAGTTAGGGAGTTGGGGATTAAGTTCTGGCTGGGGACGGCTAACCAAATTCCCTATATTCGGCGGCAAAATGACAATTGTTTCTCCTGGTTTGGCCATATTCAACTTATTTCTTGCCTCTTCTTCGATAAATTCTTTAGACTGATAATATTGGCGTTCCTCGGAAAGTTTCTCTTTTTTTCTTTCCAACTCCAAAACTCGCTTTTCTGCCAACCTCACCTGGTCTCCGGCCTTAAGCAAACGTAAAATATCCCCGGAAAGTTTAATTATAAGGGCAACGCCAATAATGATAAAAATTGTTTGAACCAATCTTTTCTTCATTCAATTCCCGGTTGACAATTAGCCTTTCTCGTGTTATTATGGGTTAATTGAAATTAAGCTTCTATGGACAAGAGCGATAAAACTCTCCAAACTGCCCATAAGAAATTTATAGAATATTTGAAAAAACAAGGCAGGGCCTCGGCTACAATTGTAGCATATGGAAAAGACATTGACCAACTTAGCGAATATCTAAGGAAAAAACAGATTACCCAAGTCACCTCGGTTCTTCCCGAACATATTGAAAATTTTAAAGAATATCTGGCGGAGAATAAATATACTCCCAAATCAATTTCTCGGAAGCTCAATTCAATCAAAACTTTCTTTCGTTTTCTAAAATCCGAGGGTTTAATTGAAGAAAATCCCGCCGCTTTGGTTTCCCATCCTCGCTACGAAATTGTCCCCCCAAGAATTCTTTCAAAAATGGAATACCGGGCTTTACGCGACTGTGCCCGCGACGACCCACGGGCGGCGGCAATTATTGAGATTTTGTTGCAAACAGGAATGAGGATTAGCGAGCTAGCGAGGTTGGAGTTAAAAGATATTACAAACAACGAGATAAAAATCCGCCCTTATGAATCTCACCCGGCAAGAACTGTTCCCCTAAATTCTCCTGCCAAGAAGGCAATCCAACGCTGGTTGAATTTCCGGCCAAAAACAAAAAGCAATGCCTTGTTGGTAACGAGGACTGGCCGACCCCTTTTAGTAAGAAACATCCGCTCGGCCCTTAATCGCCTCTTCCGTAAGGCAGGAATCGAAAAAGCAACGGTTAATTCCCTCCGTCACACTTTTATCGCCCACCAGTTAATGGCTGGCGCTTCGGTGGTTTTAATCCAAAAAATCGTCGGTCACAAAAGACTATCCACCACGGAGAAATATTTGCAGTTAGTCAAAGAAAACGTCTCTCAAACCCCAAAATTAGAAGAGCTATAGGTGGACGCGCCTGGATTCGAACCAGGGACCTTTTCTTTATAAGAGAAACGCTCTAACCGCTGAGCTACG
>JBNAVS010000050.1:0-4657 GCA_049700235.1 Microgenomates group bacterium | reverse complement strand
TTTCTCAAGCTTGAGAAAAAAATTTCTAATTTCTAATTTCCAATTTCTAAACAAATCCCAAATCCCAAATTCCCAATTAAAAATTAAGAAATTCAGGATCCCGCCGACTTTATTAGAAATATTATGGAATCGATTTCATATTTTACCGATTGAAAACTTTATTGGCGAGATTGATGTTTTTCATACCTCTGACTGGACTGAACCACCGGCAAAATGTCCTAAAGTAACGACGATTCATGATTTGGCGGTTTTACGCTATCCGGAGAGTTTTCCTAAAAAAATAGTTGAAGTTCATAAAAGAAAATTAGCATTGATAAAAAAGGAAACAAAAATGATTATTGCCGTCTCAGAATCGACAAAAAAAGACATAGTTGAGCTTTTGGGGATTCCTGAAGAAAAAATAAGGATGATTTATGAAGCGGCGGGTGAAGGATTTAAGCCCCAAACTAAAGAGGAAATTGAGGAAGTAAAGAAAAAATATAAAATCGCAGGCGATTATCTTTTGGCTTTTTCCGGACCGGCAAGAAAAAATTTGGAAAGAATTAAAATAGCTTGCAAAGGCTTTAATCTTTTTGTGATTGGTCAGCCTTATGTAGTTCCTCAAGATTTACCGGCGCTTTATAGTGGGGCTTTAGGTTTGGTTTATGCTTCTTTGTATGAAGGTTTCGGTTTGCCAATCTTGGAGGCGATGGCATGTGGTTGTCCGGTGGTGACCTCAAATGTTTCTTCGATGCCGGAAGTGGCAGGAGAAGCGGCAGTTTTAGTTGACCCTTTAAGTGTTGAAGATATCAGAAAAGGAATTGAAAAAATGCTTAAAGATAAGGAAAAATTAATTAAATTGGGCAAAAAACGCTGTCGGGAGTTTAGTTGGAAGAAAGCCGCCCAGCAAACATTGAAAGTTTATGAGGAGGCATATCAAAAATATTGAAATTACCTTTTTGGCGCTAATTTTGTCTTTATCTGCTTTTGTCCGTTTTTATAATCTGGACAAACTTGCCTTTTTTACCTACGATCAAGCGAGAGACGCCTTATATATTAAAAGAATTATTGTCGACCATAAACTTCGTTTAATCAGTACTCAAAGTTCTGTACCCGGGCTTTATAATGGGCCCGCATACTATTATTTAATGGCTCCGTTTTTATGGCTATTTAAACTTAATCCTATTGGAATTGATTTTGGTGTTGCCTTTTTTAATTTACTGGCAGTTTTTCTTTTTTATATTTTGGCCAAAAAATTGACTTCAAATTTTTTAATTTCCGGACTAATAACAATGGTTTTTAGCTTTCAGCCTCAAATAGTTTTTCAGTCCCGCTTTGGCTGGAATCCTAATCTTTTGCCCTTTTTTAGTTTGCTTTTTGTTTTTAGTTTTTGGTTGTTAGTGAAGGGAAAAGATTGGGCTTGGTTAGTTTTATCTTTTTCTTTAGCGATAATGCTTCAATTTCATTATTCAGCCGCCGCGTTTTTGTTAATTTTACCTTGCTGGCTTTTTTACTTTAGAAAAAAATTAATTTTTGGCCGATTTTTTCAACTGTCTTTGGTTTTATTTTTGATTATAATGTTTCCCCTCCTTTTATTCGATTTGCGCCATAATTTTGTTAACCTTAGGGCTGTTTGGCTTTATCTTCAACGGGGAGCACCAGGAAAAATTCCCCCACCGCCCTTTTTTGAGGGTTTATGGCAAAAAATGGAATATATTTTGCCCAAAATGGTTTTTGGTGTCAATCATCAATCACCAGTTTTATTTTTAGTTTTGATTTTATTTTTTGCTACTGTTTTTATTTACAAAAACAGCCAAAAATTAAAAGAAGGCCTTTTTTTAGTTTCTTCGTGGTTGATAGTGGGAATTTTGTTTTCCTCTCTTTATCGGGGAAGTTTTTTTAACTTTTATCTGACTTTCCTTTATCCTGCTGGTTTTTTGCTGGTTACTCTTTTGGCAGACTTTTTCTGGCAAAAAGGGAAAATAGTGAAGATTTTTTTGGTTACGATTTTTCTCCTTCTTTTCGTTAATAACTATCGTCAACTGACAGTTTTTAAATCTCCCTCAAGGACGGTTGATGATCTAAAAAAAGAATCACAGATAATTGCCCAAGACGCTCCTTCGGACAAACCATTTAATTTAGCTGCTGTTTTAGGGGAAGAAAGGTTTGATCACAATGCGGTTGATTACCGTTATTTTCTGGAGACTTTTTATCAGAAAAAAGCATTAGATTGGGAGCCAGTTGATTACCAACAAGCAGAAATTCTTTATCTGGTAAGCGAGAAAAAACTTGAGAATCCTTTGGCACTTGCGGTAATGGAAGTAGAGGAGTTTCAGCCAAAAGCGGTTTTAAAAACTATAAACCTGTCTTCTGGTAGAATAGTTTATAAGCTGGGAAAATAAAAATGAAGATTGCTTTAGTAGGATATGAGGCAAATATTAAAAACCGGGTTGGTTCAAACCAATATGCTTTTGAGATAATTTGGGCTTTATGGAAGATAGATAAAAAGAATGACTATGTTATTTTTTTACCCTCGCCACCCTTAAAAGATTTACCTCCGACACGGAAAAATTGGTCATATGAAGTAGTTGGGCCGAAAAAATTGTGGAATTTTTTGGGACTACCCTGGGGATTGGTAAAAGAAAAGCCAAGACCTGATGTTGTTTTTGTTCCCGGACATTATGCTCCGGTTTTTGTGCCTGCCCCTTTGGTGATTTCCATTATGGATTTGGGATATTTGCGTTTTCCCCAGCATTTTACCAAACCGATTTATTGGAAATTAAAGTTTTGGACAGAATTTAGTCTAAAAAAAGCAAAAAAAATTTTGGCAATTTCTCGAGGCACTAAAGAAGATATTGTGAAGTTTTATAAGATTCCTGAAGAAAAAATTGTGGTGACTTATCCGGGAGTTGGAGAAAAATTCCAAATTCCAAATTCCAAATTCCAAATTTCCAAAATTAAGAAAAAATATAAAATTGCCGGAAGGTACATTTTGTTTTTGGGGACTTTGAAACCAAGTAAAAATATTGAGGGGTTGCTGGAAGCGTTTAAATTAATAATTACTAATTACGAGTTACCAATTACTTTAGTGATTACTGGCAAAAAGGGCTGGATGTTTGAAGAAGTCTTTAAAAAGGTTAAAGCATTAAATTTAGAAAAACAAGTTATTTTTACCGATTTTGTAGAAGAAAAGAAAGTTCCGGCGTTGATGGCAGGAGCAGAAGTTTTTGTTTTACCCTCTTTTTGGGAGGGGTTTGGAATACCGGTGTTAGAAGCGATGAGCTTGGGGGTACCTGTGGTAGCAAGTAATGTTGGGGCCTTGCCGGAAGTAGTAGGAGAAGCAGGAGTTTTAGTCGACCCCAACAAGCCCCAAGAGATTGCCTTGGGAATTAAAAAGGCTTTAGAAAATAAAGAAAAATTGGTAAAATTAGGATACCAGCAGGTTAAAAAATTCAGCTGGGAAAAAACTGCCCAAAAAACTTTGGAGGTTTTAGAGGAGGTAGGAAGAATGCACTAAAAACATGGTGGAGGGAGTACAAAAATGTTTAAAGATAAAATGGGAAAAAAATTGACTTTTAGAGAAGCTTGGCCGAAAATTTTAAACCGGCTTTATAATTACTGGCTAGATTTTGAGCTGATGCTCTTGCGTTGGGTTGGGCATATTCCCTCTCATAGCTTTAGGCGATTTTGCTATCGCCTGGCAGGAATGAAAATTGGTAAAGATTCAACTATTCATATGTGGGCAAATTTTTTTGATCCCCGAGGGATTGAGATAGGGGAGGATACGATTATTGGCGACCATTGTTTTTTGGACGGCCGGGCGAAAATAAAAATTGGCAATCATGTTGATATTGCCTCTCAAGTTTTGATTTACAACTCTAAGCATGATATCAATGATCCGGAATTTAGAGCTGTGGAATATCCGGTGGAAATAGAGGATTATGTTTTTATTGGTCCTCGGGCGATTATTATGCCGGGAAAAAAGATTGGTCGGGGAGCAATTGTGGCCGCGGGGGCGATTGTTACCCATGATGTTCCTCCAGGGAAAATTGTTGCCGGCGTGCCGGCAAGGGTAATTGGGGAGAGAAAACTTAAAAATTTTAAGTATCGATTGGGAAGAGCAAGGTTGTTTCAGTAATATAGAGATATAGAAATTTAGAAATATAGAGAATGAGGGGGAAAAATTTTTTTAAACTTGGTTTAATTTATTTTTTGGGGATTATTTATTTGGCCTTGCCGGGACCGGTGATTCCTGAACTTTATAGCTCTTTACGGTCTGTTGAACCAGGAGATACTTGGCAATTTCCGGGAATTTGGGCTTATTATACTGATTTATCACGCTATCAGGTGGTAGATTTTTTTACTAAGGCTTATTCTAAAAGTTGGCTTTGGGAATTACCTTTGCCGGTGGTAAAACTAAATCATCCTCCAGAATATTGCCGGGAAAAAGTCCGCGATACCCAATGGTTTACTTATTGTGAAGAATTAATTAATCCTTTAAAAGAATCTCTTTTTGTTGGCGGATGGACGCCAAAAGAGGATGAGTATTATTTGAAAATAACCAAAAAACCGGCTGCCGATTTAATAATAGAAGGAAAAGTTTATAAAACAAAAGTTATTCTTAAACATACAGAATCGCCAATTTGGGCAAGAATTTTGGTTTGGACGGGAATTTGGG
>JBNAVS010000049.1:0-4743 GCA_049700235.1 Microgenomates group bacterium | reverse complement strand
TTAAGAAATTGGGAAATTGAGGAGAAGTTACCTCTTTTTGGAATTCCCATTGGCGTTAAGGACCTTTTTTGCACTAAGGGAATAAGGACAACTGCCGGGTCAAAAGTTTTGGAAAATTATACTCCTGTTTACGACGCCACTGTTGTAAGAAAATTGAAAGAAGCCGGAGCGATCATTATCGGCAAGACTAATTTAGATGCTTGGGCCCATGGTTCATCAGGAGAAAATTCTGATTTTGGACCAACAAAAAACCCTTATGATGAAAAGCGAGTGCCCGGAGGGTCAAGTAGCGGCTCGGCGGTGGCGACAGCGACAGGAATGGCGCTAGCAGCTACAGGAACAGATACGGGAGGCTCGATTAGACTCCCGGCGGCTTTTTGCGGCGTGGTAGGTTTAAAACCAACTTATGGTCGGGTTTCCCGTTTTGGAGTAATTGCCATGGCTTCTTCTTTAGATAGTATTGGGCACTTTACCAAAAATGTTGAGGATTCGGCGATTATTTTAAATGTTACTGCCGGAAAGGATCCCCTTGATGCCACTACTTCCCCAATTGCTGTTCCAAATTATCTTAAAAATTTAAAAAAGGGGATTAGGGGAATAAAAATTGGTGTCCCCAAGCAATATTTTATCAGGGGGATGGATAAAGAAGTGGAAAAAAATATCCTCCGGGCTATTAAAAAATTAGAAAAACTAGGGGCGAAAATTATAAATATTTCCCTTCCTCATACCAAATATGCTTTAGCCGTTTATTATATTATTCAGCCTTCGGAAGTCTCCTCAAATTTGGCTCGTTATGATGGAATTAGGTACGGATTGGGGAGAGAAAAATTTGGGGATGAGGCAAAACGAAGAATTATGCTGGGAACATATACTTTATCGGCAGGATATTACGAAGCCTATTATTTAAAGGCAATGAAAGTAAGAACTTTAATTAGAAAAGACTTTGAGGAGGCATTTAAGAAAGTCAAGGCGATTGTTGCTCCCGTCTCTCCAACCTTGCCCTTTAAATTTGGAGAAAAAACTGCCGATCCTTTAAAAATGTATCTTTCTGATATTTTTACCATCCCCGCTAACTTGGCGGGGTTGCCTGGTTTGTCTTTGCCAATTGGTTTTGCTGATAATCTTCCGGTGGGAATGCAAATTTTAGGTCCGCAATTTTCCGAGGATTTACTTTTTCAAATAGGATGGGCCTATGAAAATAACTGAGCTTTTAAAAACAAAATTTATCTTTTTGTGGTTTTCTCAGTTACTTTCTCAAATTACAGTTAATCTGATAAATTTTACTATTGCTCTTATAATTTTTGAGAGAACCTCTTCAACAGCGGCCATTTCTTTAATTTGGTTTTTTTATGCTATTCCGGCATTGATTTTAGGACCCTTTTCTGGGGTAATCACTGATTTAGCCGATAAAAGAAAAATTCTTTTAATTACCAATTTTATCCAGGCAATTATTGTCTTTCTTTATTTAACGGTTAAAGTTAAGGTTTGGGTTATTTATTCTCTGATTTTCCTTTACTCGTTGGTTAACCAGCTTTATCTTCCTGCGGAAGGAGCGACTTTACCCTTTTTGATTCCTAAAAATCTATATCCTTTTGCTAATATCTTATTTATGTTTACCGCAAATGCTACTTTTTTAGTCGGTTTTGCCTTAGCTGGGCCTCTTGTTCGAATTTTAGATAAAGAAAACGTCTTTTTGGTCTGTGGGACCTTTTTGCTTTTGGCAGCATTGGCAGTTTATTTTCTTCCTAAAAATTTAGTTGGGGAAAGGAAAAAAATTACTAGTCCCGTGGTTTTTTTCAAAAAAGTTAAAGAGGGCTATCTTTATTTTAAAGGCAACCCATTTATTGCTTTCCCTCTTTCCTTGATTGCTGGTGCTCAAATAATTCTCGGAATTTTGATAATAATTGTCCCCATCTTTTCAAAAGAAATTCTAAAAATTCCTCTCACTGATGCCGGTTTAGTGGTTCTTTCCCCTGCCGGAGCAGGAGCCTTGATTGGGGGAGTCCTAGTAACGAAAAAGCTTGCCCAAAGAGTAAGAAAAAAAATCCTTATTTCTTCAGGTTTGGGTTTTTCCTTTTTCTCTTTTGTTTTTTTAGGTTTAATTATCCCTTTTCTGCCTCAAAAAGAAAGGGTGATTTTTTCGGCAATTTTTGCTTTTCTTTTAGGAATGGCGTTTGTTTTTCTGATCATCCCCTCCCAAACTTTTATCCAAACGGTAACCCCTAAAAGATTTTATGGAAGAATCTATGGAGTTTTAGGCTTTTTAATTACCTTAGCTTCAATTATGCCAATTCTGATGATTGGAACCCTAGTTGACTTATTGGGAATTAAGGTAATATTAATAGCAATTGGACTTTTAGTTGGGGGGGTATTTTTAATTTCTCTAAAGGAGCCCTATGAAATTATCAAAAATCAGCGAATTTAAACCAGTAATTGGTTTGGAGGTTCATATCCAACTGAAAACTAAAAGCAAGATGTTTTGCGGTTGCCCTGCTGACTGGTTTGGAAAAAAGCCAAATACCCAAGTTTGCCCGGTTTGTTTGGGTTTGCCTGGCGCCTTGCCAGTCCCCAACAAAAAAGCAATAGAATGGACAATTTTAGCCGGCTTAGCTTTAGGTTGCAAAATTCCTGAATTTAGCAAATTTGACCGGAAGAACTATTTTTATCCTGATTTGCCCAAGGGCTATCAGATTAGTCAGTACGACTTACCGCTATGTAGAGAGGGAAAATTGGAAGGAGTAAGGATTCGTCGGGTGCATTTGGAAGAGGATACAGCAAAAATGATTCATGCCGGAAAATATACTTTAGTCGATTTCAATCGTTCGGGGGTTCCTTTAATGGAAATTGTGACTGAACCGGATATTCATTCCTCCGCCCAAGCAAAAGAATTCTTAAAAAAACTCACCCAAATTATTCGCTATTTGGGGATCTCTGATTGCGATATGGAGAAGGGGACAATGCGGATTGAGCCAAATGTCTCGATACTCAAAATTTCTAATGACAAATTTCTAATTTCTAATCAATTACTAATTACTAATTACCAATTACCAAAATATAAAGTAGAACTAAAAAATATTAACTCATTCCGTTTTGTGGAAAAGGCGATTGATTACGAAATTAAAAGACAAATTCAACTTTATGAAAGCGGCAAAACCCCAATTCAGGAAACCCGAGGGTGGGATGAAAAAAAGCAAGTTACTTATCCCCAAAGAATTAAGGAAGAAGCCAAAGATTACCGTTATTTTCCCGAACCGGATATACCACCGTTGACAAAGTTAAAAGTTAAAAGTCAAAAGTTAAAAGTTAATTTGCCAGAATTGCCTGAACAGAGATTGGCAAGATTTGTTAAAGAATATGCAATTTCCCAATATTATGCCAAAATTTTAACCGCCGAAAGGCAGACGGCTGATTATTTTGAAAAAGCAGTAAAATTAGGGAAAGACAAAATTAAACCTCCCCAAATTGCTAATGTTATAATAAACAGGAAAATTAATATTTCAAGAACTTCACCTGCCCAATTAATTAAAAACTTACTTAAAAAACAAAAGATTGCTAAAATAGGCAGCAGGCAATTGGAAAAAATTATTACCGAGGTTTTAAAAGAAAACCAAAAGGCAGTTGGGGATTATAAAAAGGGTAAGATTAACGCGATTCAATTTTTGATAGGGCAGGTAATGGCAAAGACAAAAGGGCAGGCAAACCCAGAGGAAGCGAAAGAAAAAATAATTAGAAATATAGAGATATAGAGATGGCGAGGTTTACTCATTTACATGTTCATTCGGAATATTCGCTTTTGGATGGGTTGGCAAAAATAGACCAGCTATTGGCAAAGGCCCGAGAATACGGCATGGATAGTTTAGCCCTAACCGACCACGGGGCTTTATATGGAGTAGTGAAGTTTTACTTAGCCGCCAAAGAGTTTGGGATAAAGCCAATTATCGGGGTAGAGGCTTATATGGCAGCTCGCTCCCGTTTTGATAAACAAGCAAATATTGATTCTGACCGCTATCATTTGATTCTCCTTTGTAAGAACGAGACGGGATACAAAAATTTGTTAAAACTGGTAACTTTAGCCCATCTGGAGGGTTTTTATTACAAACCGCGAATAGATATGGAAATTCTCCGGCAATATTCTGAAGGTTTGATTGCTACCTCGGCTTGCTTGGATGGAGAAATTCCCCAGTTGTTGATTAAAGGAGAAGAGAAAAAGGCAGAAGATAAAGCAAAAGAATTCTTAGAAATTTTTGGAAAAGATTTTTATTTGGAAGTTCAATACCACCCAAAATTAGAACATCAAGATGAGGCAAACAAAAAACTAGTTAGGCTCTCCCGAAAATTGGGAATTCCCCTGGTGGCAACAAACGATGTTCACTATGTTAACCCGGATGATGCCGAAGCCCAAGATGCGTTGTTGGCCATCCAAACTCAAAAAACAATTGCTGATAAAAATCGCTTAACAATGATTGATTCTCCTGATTTTTATTTACGTAGCCAAGAAGAAATAATTGAAGCATTTAAGGACCTTCCCGAGGTAATTGAAAATACCCAACGAATTGCCAAAAATTGTAATTTGGAAATTCCAATAGGCCGCTGGATTTTACCTCATTATCCGATTCCTGAGGGAGAAACAGCTGAGCAACATTTGCGAAGACTTGTTTATGAAAGGCTTAAAGACCGGTTTCCCAAACCAACAAAAGAGATTTTGGAGAGGCTTGATTATGAGTTGGAGGTAATTTGCAAAAA